>JAGGAA010000196.1 GCA_017889675.1 Bacillota bacterium
CAGGTAACTAAAATTATGAGTATTTCTGATGATCTGGAAAAGAAAGTAAATACAGTTAATAACGAAATTACTAATATTTCCGCAACTGTGCAGGAAGTAACAGCTAAGTGCCAGGAAATTGCTGCAACGGCTTCTATGCTGCAGGAAAAGTAATATATTCCGCCGTAAAGAAGTTGGGGTTAACAAGTCTCTGCTCCTTTTGCGGGTGTCAGAGACTTGTTTTTTATTTTGGAACCGAACATGATTGACAAAATGACAGCAAGCTGTAATAATGTATACAAAGTTACATTATTTTTCATACCTAAGTAATGATTGGGTTAAAGCGGCGGTTAAGCTGCAACAGAGAGCCGGTGGCAGGTGGAAACCGGTGCAGCAGCCATTGTGAATCTCACCCATGAACTCTTTTGTTGAACCCCTTTCGGTGCAAGTAGGCAAAAGCGACTCCCGGGCGTTAACCGGCTTGTAAGTATAATGTAGGGTGGTACCGCGAGTAATTCGCCCCTATTGGCGTAGCAATATGCCAATAGGGGTTTTTATTTTTTAAGGAGGAATGGAATTTTGAACGACAAAGCGACAAACTTACGTAAGTTACTGATGGAACCAGATATTTTGGTATTGCCGGGAATTTATGATGCACTGACAGCTAAAATCGCCGAAACGGTAGGGTTTAAGGTTGTGGTTATGGGTGGCTACAGCATTGCGGCCGCAAAATTGGCGCAGCCTGATGTGGGCTATCTGTCGATGAGTGAGATGGCAGAAGCGGTTAAGGTAATAAATAATGCGATAGATCTGCCGGTAATGGCTGATGGCGATACCGGGTATGGTAATGCATTGAGTGTGCGGCGTACAGTACGTGAATATGAGCAAGCTGGTGCAGCAGCCATTATCTTCGAGGATCAGGTCTGGCCAAAGCGTTGCGGGCACATGGGCGGCAAGGAAGTGATTGCTCCCGAGGAGCATGCGCAAAAAATACGGGCTGCCGTAGAAGCTAAGGTAAACCAGGATACCTTGATTGTGGCCCGCACAGATGCGCGCAGTGTATTCGGTTTGGATAATGCTATCGAGCGTGGCAAACGCTATCTCGCCGCTGGAGCGGAGGCATTGTTTATTGAGGCGCCGCAGGATGAGCGGGAATTAGAATGTATTGCTAAAACCTTTCCTGATGTGATTTTAATTGCCAACATGATCGAGGGTGGCAAGACACCAGGGTTAACAGCAGGGCAGCTGCAGGCATTAGGCTTCAAAATCGTCTTTTGGCCATTTATCCGTCAGGTCAGCTTTATAATGATAAAAGCATGAATGACGCTGTAATGAACGGCGGGGTAGAGATGGGGCTTAACTCTACAGCCATGTGGTCGTCGGTTATTCCTGCTATGGAGATTTTTGACGTGCCATTTTTGTTTCCCAGCTATGATCGAATCGCAAAGGCCATCGCTGGCGGTGTGGGCGAAAAATTATCTGGCGAAATGGAGAAAAAAGGCGCTAAAGTGTTAATCTGGGCTGATTATGGATTTGTTCAATTTGCCAACAATAAGCGTCCGCTTACCAAACCTGAAGATTTTAAGGGGTTGAAGCTGCGGGGCTATGGTGAGCTTCCGTCAGAGACAATAAAAGCATTAGGTGCATCTCCTGTAACCATGGGATCTGGCGAAGTCTATATGGCTACCCAGCGTGGCACTATCGATGGACAAACCTCTGGTACGACAGCTATGTATGAACGCAAAATGTATGAGGTTTCTAAATATCTTACCATGACTAATCATGCTTTCCCTGAGTTTGTAGTGTCAATTAATCTCAAGTTTTGGAATAGCCTGACGCCTGAACAGCAAAAGATTATGCAGGAGGCTGCTAAAGAGGTAGGCGATTCGATCAGGGCTGAAGCTAAAAATGAAGATCAAAAGACGCTGCAGGCATTAAAAGATAAAGGTGTAGAAGTCTATGTTGTTCCTGAAAGTGAAATTCCGGTTTGGCAAAAAGCCACTGAACCAGTGCAAGCGCTGTTTGTTAAACGTACTGGCCAAATAGGACAGGACTTGATTACTATCTGTACAGGTCTCCAATAATTGTGTTATTATTCTGCAGGAGGTATTGTTTTGCGTAAAGTGGTAGAGATGGTTGACCAGATTATCCAGAAAGTAACGAGCTTGGCAACTGTGCTTGCAGGGTTGTTTATTCTGGCTACAGCAGTCATGGTATGTTATGAAGTTATTGCCCGCGGACTCTTCGATGCTCCCACTGAATGGTCGCTTGAAATGTCAGTGTACCTAGTGCTGGCAAGTGGTTTCCTAGGGTTAGCAGCTACGTATGCTGATGATAAGCATATTCGGGTAGATATTTTGACAGCAAGGCTTTCTGAACGCAGTAATACCTGCCTAAATATTTTTGTGGGCCTCGTTTCACTAGGGATGTGTTTGGTTTTTCTAGTGGAGAGTTGGGATATGGTACTGACATCCTATCAGATGAACAATACTTCTCCGAGTACGCTTAGGGTGCCTTTATTCATTCCGCAACTATCGCTGCCGGTAGGATTCTTGCTGCTGCTCTTGCAGCTTGTTCGTAAAATTATGTTAGACATCTTGGACTTGAGTACTAAGCGGCCCCCTGCTTCAGAGATAGCAGCGCAAAGGAGGGACGACTAAGTGGAAGCTTTAATCGCTGTATTATTGTTGCTCCTGCTTACTGGTGTGCCGGTGGCTTTCAGTCTTAGTCTTGCCGGCCTAGCTGGTATGTACTTTTTGGCTGGTGGTGCTGCTACTTTTGCCCAAGTTCCGAATATTGCCTATAAATCGCTTGACGATTTTGTGCTTTCGGCAATACCGTTATATGTTCTAATGAGTCAGATTCTCCTTAGTGGCAAAGTCGGCAGTGATTTATTTGAGGTGGCCAGTAAATGGCTGCGCCACTTGCCTGGTGGTTTAGGAATAGCAACTATTTTAGCTTGTGCTATCTTTGCTGCTATTTCCGGATCAAGTGTAGCTACTGCTGTAACCATTGGGGCGGTGGCTATTCCCGAGATGTTATCACGCGGTTATGACAAACACATGGTACTTGGCTCAGTGGCGGCTGGTGGCACACTAGGTATTTTGATACCGCCGAGTATTCCGATGATTCTATATGGTTCTATTACCGGAGAATCTGTTGGTGAACTATTTATATCAGGGGTTGTGCCAGGAGTACTGCTGACGTTGTTTTTTATTATGTTGGTCGTGTTCCGGTCTAGAAACGTAGTGCCAGAGCCGGCTACTTCTTGGGCAGAACGACTGGAGGCTTTGCGCCATTCTTTCTGGGGGCTCTTGCTGCCTGTTCTTGTTGTGGGCGGGATTTACGCCGGCTGGTTTACTCCCACTGAGGCTGCTGCAGTTGGTACTGTCTATAGTATCATTATTACCTTCTTTGTGTACAAAACGCTCACCTGGCGTGATTTATCAAATGTTCTTACAGATACTGTTAAAACAACAACTATGATTTTTGCCATAATTATCGGTGCCATGATGTTTGGTTTTGTTTTAACAGTGCTACAGTTACCTCAGCACATGACGGAATTCGTAATTGGGCTGGATGCTGGTCGTTGGGTGATTTTTCTATTCATTAATCTAGTGCTATTATTTTTGGGTTGTTTTCTGGAGACGGTATCAATCATTCTTATTACCCTACCGATTCTGTACCCGATTATCATGAAGCTAGGCTTTGACCCAATCTGGTTTTGTGTAATTATGGTTATTAACATGGAGTTGGCGCTGATTACCCCACCTGTAGGGATGAACTTGTTTGTTATTCAGGGAATTAGCGAAAATACACGAATGGAGGAAATCGTCAAAGGTGTATTGCCGTTTGGTCTGGTGATGGTACTGCTGATGGTCATATTGGTCTTCTTTCCGGGTATTGCGACTTGGTTACCTGCGTTTCTTAAATAGTGATATCATGGTAAAAGGCTCCTTTGGGAGCCTTTTACTTCAAATTTATGTGTTATAAGGTAAGGTGGTAGGAATATGCCAAAACTAACAGATATTCCCGGAATACGTATTGGTCATGCTGGCAACCCGGTGGCAGCTACTGGTTGTACAGTAATTCTTTGTCCTGAAGGTGCAACCGCTGGGGTGGATGTGCGTGGTGGTGCGCCTGGCACACGGGAAACGGATTTGCTTAATCCGGTAAACTATGTGGACAAGGTGCATGGCATTTTGCTGGCAGGCGGCAGTGCTTTTGGACTAGATGCAGCTGCAGGAGTTATGCAATACCTGGAGGAACAGGGCTGCGGGTTTGATGTCGGTGTAACCAAGGTGCCCATTGTGGCTGGTGCGGTGCTGTTTGATTTAAACTGTGGCGATTACCGGATACGGCCGGATAAGCGTATGGGCTATGAGGCCTGTCAGCTGGCTGACAATCAGGAAATAGCCGAAGGCTCAGTGGGGGCGGGTACCGGGGCGACAGTCGGGAAAATTTTTGGTACCGAGCATGCCATGAAGGGCGGTATTGGGGCAGTGTGTTTAGGTGTTGGCAATTTGCTGGTAGGGGCCATTATCGCCGTCAATTGCCTCGGAGATGTAGTTAATCCTGCTAATGGCAGCATTGTGGCTGGTGCGTTTCAAGCTAATCCCTTTGGTTTCTTAAACTGTGAAGAGGGTCTGCTTGCGCAACAGGAAAAACCAATCAATAGGTTTGCCGGTAATACCACTATTGGTGCGGTTATTACCAATGCAGTCATGACCAAAGGGCAGGCCGCCAAGGTGGCGTCGATGGCGCATAATGGTTATGCTAGAACCATCCGCCCAGCGCACACGCTGTTTGATGGAGATACCATTTTTGCCTTAGGGACCGGCCAGGTTGTGGCCGATATCAATATCGTCGGCGTATTGGCCGCCAGGGCAGTGGAGCAGGCTGTACTCCGAGCAGTAACTCAGGCCAAGTCGTTGGCCGGGGTTAGGTGTTGTGGGGATGTCTAAGTCAGTACGACTTAACATTATTAACTAAGGAAAAGGCGGGATTGCCACACTGCGCTCGTAGTGAAGCAATCCCGCCTTTGTATTTTTTCTTCATCCTATTGATACTGCTTAATAAAGCGGCCAATTCTCTCCAGCGCCTGAGAGAGGTTACTGACCGAGGAAGCGTAAGAACAACGGATGAAGCCTTCGCCACTTTCGCCAAAGGCATCGCCAGGGACTACGGCCACTTTTTCAGCTTTTAACAGTTCTTCAGCAAACTGCAGTGAGGTTAGGCCGGTTTCTTTAATAGAAGGAAAGATATAGAAGGCTCCTGAGCACACAGCATGGTGTATTGGTGGATTTTGTTCATCGCCGCAATAAAATCAGGATTAGATAACGCATAGCCAATTCGCCAGCCTGTCATAGCATAAGCCTTAGAAAAGCCATTTAACAGAATGGTCCGGTCACGCATTTCCGGCAGGCTGGCAAAACAGGTGTGAGTACCTTCATAGGTCAAATCAGCATAGATTTCGTCTGAGATAACAATTAGGTCATATTTTTTGGCAAACTGCGCAATAGCCGTTAATTCCTGTTTGGGCATGATTGCGCCTGTCGGGTTGTTGGGATAACCGATTAAGAGGACTTTGGTGCGGGGGGTGACCAGCTTTTCCAGCTGTTCTACAGTAACGCGGAATTCATCCTCCATTGTGGTCGGGACTGGCACCGGCTGGCCACCAGCCAGCGTGACACAGGCTTTGTAGGAAACATAACAGGGCTCAGGGATGAGTACTTCATCACCAGGACTTAACAGCGCACGGATAGCCAGGTCCAGTGCTTCGCTGACTCCGACAGTGACTAAGGCTTCGGTACGCGGATCATAGGTGACCTGATAGTTGTTGTAGATGGTGCGGACAATTTCCTCTCTAAGTTCTAGGAGACCGTAATTGGACGTATAGGAAGTATAGCCCTTATGCAGGCCGTGCATGCAACTCTCGCGGATATGCCAAGGGGTAATAAAGTCAGGTTCGCCGACGCCTAGCGAGATAACGCCCTTCATTTCGGCTGCAATGTCAAAGAAACGGCGAATACCGGAGGGCGGTACAGCTTTGACAGCCGGTGACAGGCGGTTAGCCCAACTCATGGCGACACCACCAGACGGTGATCTTCTTCCCGATCATTAATAATTACGCCAGCATATTTGTAGGGCTTGAGCATAAAGTGGGTGGTAGTACTGATAACGCCGTCAATGGTGGACAGCTTGGTAGATACGAATTTAGATACTTCTTTGAGGGTATGGCCTTCGACCATAACGCTTAGGTCATAGGCGCCAGACATTAGATAGAGGTTAACCACCTCAGGGAAACGGTAGATGCGTTCGGCAATGGCGTCAAAGCCGACTTCGCGTTGGGGGGTTATTCTTACATCAATGATGGCAGTGACCTTGTCTTCGCCAGCTTTCTCCCAGTTGATAATCGGCTGGTATTTGACAATGATTTTGTCATCTTCCAGTTGTTTGATTTGCGCAGCCACTTCTTCTTTGGTTTTGTGGAGCATGGCGGCCAGCTGTTCAATTGGCTGCGTACAGTCTTTTTCTAATTGTACTAATAATTCTTTCAATGACTCTTTCACAAGTAAGTGCCTCCCTTAATTTATTAGATAAGCCTTAGTCGTTCAATCCAGGGAAAGTTAACCTTTCCATCTGGGAAAATAAAAAATCCCGTCCGTAAAAGGACGAGATTATAGTTCCCGCGGTACCACCTAAATTAGCCACAAGGCTCGCTTGATCCTGTTAACGCCAGGTACGGAAAGGCCTACTTACTTTCAGCCTCCAGCTCAAGGGTGGCTTTCTCATACTGCCTTCCGCCGGTTTTCACCCTAGCCGGCTCTCTGGGGGTAAGACAGATATAATACTTTCCCTATCATCACAATGTAGATATTAAGTTTTTTATAGAATACCATAAAAAACGGCCTGGGGCAAGTCGAATATTCAGTTTTTTTATATTTATTTGCTCAGGTCTTTAAGTAACTTTTTGATTTCGATCTTCTGGGTCAGTAAGCCATTTTGCACCAAAAAGTCCTGAGTTTTTTCCAAGTCTTTAATATCACTGTCTTTGATGCTAGGGTCAAAGTCATACCAGCCGTACATCTTCTGGACATCTTCAATGGAGATACCTGTCTCTTCGGCTGCCAGGCGATAGACTTCTTCCGGGTGTTCCTTCATGTAGGTTAAGCTTTGCTGATGTACCATCATATACCGTTTGGCTATATCAGGGTTTTCCTGCAAAAACTTGCCATCTACGGCAATGACAATGGTGGCATCTAAGAGGCCTTCGCCTGTAGTAATAATCCGGGCGCCAGCTTCTATGGCTTTTGGCACAGCCGGACCGGCGACAAGTGCGGCATCGGCGTCACCGGATAGTAACGCGGTTACACCCTGAGGAATGCCCATATTAACATAGTTTACGGCATCGCCAGCTAAACTATGCTGATTGAGAGCCGCTAATAGTAGCTGATGGAGAATAGTGCCTTTGGGGCCAGCTACCGTTTTGCCCTTAAGGTCGGCTACGGTTTTGATGTCTGGACTCTTGACCATTATTGTAAAGGCTTTGGGAGCACGACTGTACATCCCGATAATTTTGATATCAAGTCCATTGGCGGCGGCCAAAATGGCTGAAGTACCACCCAAAGCATTACAGAAGTTGAGTGAACCGGCAGCTAAGGCAGATGTCATTTTGGGGCCTTCAGTTATTTCAGGATAGGTAATCTTGATGTTGTCTTTGGTAAATTCTTTTTCAAATAGGCCCAGTTTTTTCTCAACAATCGAGGGTACATTAAGGGGGAGCTTAACATAGGAAATTGAAATTGTGTCCAGCTTTTTGGCAGGTGGTTGGCTGCTGCCACAGCCAGCGATTGTCAGCGCAAAGGCGACAATCAGCAATAAGGTTGTTAGTTTTTTCATAAAGAGGAACTCCTTTCAAATCATTCTGTCATAATGGCTTGCAGTACCTGGGTTCGGATATCATAAAACTCTTTGTCAGCCGTATTGCGGGGATAGGGTAGTGGGACAGCGAATTCATTGAGAATTTTTCCATCGCCCATGACAATAACCCGTTGGCCAAGCAGCACAGCCTCATCAACATCATGGGTAACAAAGAGAATAGTTTTACCAGCCGGGCGAAATAGCAGGACAAGTTCTTTTTGCAAGGCGGCTCTGGTAAAGGCGTCTAGTGCGCCTAGTGGCTCGTCCATCAAAATGATGTCAGGATTAAAGCACAGCGCCCGGCCTACGGCTGTCCGCTGTGCCATGCCGCCAGATATTTGGGAGGGATAGGCACTACGAAAGTCTTCCAAATGGAGCAGCTTCAGATAGTGAGTTACTGTCTGCTCTACAAGCTTTCGGTCAGTTTCTTTGAGTAACGCAAATGCCATATTGTCTTGCACTGTCAGCCAGGGCATGAGTCGCGGCTCTTGGAATACCAGTCCGATTTTGGCATTAGGCGGAGTGAATAGTAATTGGCCAGAGGTTTTTGCTTCCAGGCCAGCAACCAGCCGGAGCAATGTTGTTTTGCCGCAGCCGCTGCGTCCGACAATGGTAACAAATTGACCAGTCTCGACTGTCAGATTAATATCAGTTAACGCTGTAAGCTGATGATCTTCGAGTAAATAGGTTTTACCAATGCCATTAAGGGTTAACGCTGTCATGAGCTGCCGTCCTTTTTGCCCAGGGCATACTGTAGCCTAGTCCCAGACGCATGCCGACAATGATCGCAGGCAGACAGGCAGGCAGAATAATTCGCCGGAACTTTTCGTAGGGATTCAAACCAAATGCATCACCAACCTCCATCAGTTTTTGATCACATTGGCTGATGCCATTTAAGGTATTTAAAAATATGGGAAAAAAAGCGGCCATGATGATAACCGCCAGTTTAGAGGCTTCACCAATACCGAACCAGAGTATAAGCATGGGAATACAGGCAAGTGGCGGAATATGTCGGACAAATTCGAGCGGCGGGTTGATAAACGGGGCAAACCGCCGGTTCATGCCAAGCAAAATAGCTATGGGAAAAGCAAATAAAAAGGA
>JAGGAA010000197.1 GCA_017889675.1 Bacillota bacterium
TCACCAGATATTCTTACAGTTATACTTTCGGCTGTTTTTAAATTAGCAGCCAATAATAATGCCCCTGTCATGGTACGCCCAAGCGCAGCTGTAGCTAGCGGAAAGCAATTATGCCGCTGGCGCGCTTCTTCCACTAGATTAGTGGTAACAGCCGCAAAGGCACGAATTCCGGGCGCTGTCGCCCGGATAAGATGATCGTGCATATTTATAAAACCTCCGGATACTAAGCCAAGTCTTCAGATAAAAGAACTTGACCTGTTACTATCTCTAGTATTTCAACTTTGTTGTCATTTATCCAGGCAATGGTACCACGACCGTCCGGGCGTTTAGTCATGCCTGGTGAGCCGGGATTTAAGTAAATTATTCCATTACATTTTTCCATTGCTGCACTATGAGTATGACCAGTAATGAAGACAGTAGCCTTCAGGCGCTCTGCTAGCTCTTGTTTAGTTTCATCAGTAAGATTATGACCATGGGTAACAACGATTCGTATACCATTTAGCATTAGATAAGAATATGGTGATTGAATAGGTAGATTGAGCACCATACTGTCAACTTCGGCATCACAATTACCACAGGCAGTTACAATAGGAACCGGGCAGTTGTTAAGAACTTGTGCTAATCGCTTTGGATTATATTCAGCAGGAATAGCATTACGAGGACCGTGATAAAGGACATCACCGGCATGGATGATTAGGTCGGCATCCTGAAAATATGCGTCAAATACTTTTCCCCAGGTTTCCAGGCAACCGTGAGTATCGCTGATTATGCCTATTTTCATAGTTACCTTCCCTCCAATTATAATCCTTTAAGCAGATTTGCCATTTCAATGGCTGAAACAGCGGCGTCAAAACCTTTATTGCCTGCTTTGGTACCAGCGCGTTCAATGGCTTGCTCAATGGTATCGGTGGTAAGTACGCCAAAGAGTGTGGGAACGCCACTCTCTAAACCGACGTGGGCTACACCTTTGGAAACTTCAGCGCATACATAGTCGTAATGACTGGTGCTGCCTCTAATAACTGTACCTAAGCAAATGATGGCGTCATATTTTTTACTTAAGGCCATTTTTTTTGCAGCAAGGGGAATTTCAAAAGCACCTGGTACCCAGGCAATCTCCACATTGTCTGTGCTAGCGCCGTGGCGCTTTAGTGCGTCTAAGGTGCCACCCAGCAATTTACTGGTAATAAACTCATTAAATCTGGCAATAACAATACCAAATTTTAATCCCTCGGCAACTAAGTTTCCCTCATATGTTTTAATTGTGTCCATTATTTTTGTGCCCCCTCGTATTGTTTTAATAGATGACCAAGTTTGGATTTTTTTGCAGACAAATACCGATTATTAAATTTGTTAGCAAGAATTTCAAGCGGCACTCGTTCGCTGATAGTTAAGCCGTAGCCCTCAAGACCTACCCGTTTACGAGGATTATTTGTTAGCAGTCTAATACTGGTTAAACCTAAGTCTGCCAATATTTGTGCACCAATACCATAATCTCTAAGATCTGGGGCAAAGCCTAATAACTCATTAGCTTCAACAGTGTCTTTACCTTTGTCCTGGAGCGCATAAGCCCTGATTTTATTTGCGAGTCCAATTCCCCTGCCTTCCTGACGCATATAGAGCAATACGCCACAGCCTTCTTTTTCAATGCACTTTAAGGCATGGGCCAACTGATCACCACAATCGCAGCGTAGTGAGCCTAAAACGTCTCCTGTCAGACATTCTGAATGAACCCTGACCAACACATTCTGTTTGTTAGTTATATCGCCTTTAATCAGTGCAATATGGCATTGGTTATCCAACTGGCTTTCATAAGCAATCAATTTGAATTCACCATATTTTGTTGGCAGCTTCGTTTCGGCCGCTCTGGTGATAAATTTTTCGTGCTTTTTGCGATATTTTATCAGGTCGGCAATGGTGATAATTTTTAAATTATGTTTTTGTACAAACTCCATTAACTCTGGTGTCCGAGCCATAGTGCCATTTTCATTCATGATTTCGCAAATTACACCTGCCGGATATAAATCGGCTAGCTTAGCTAAATCGACGGCAGCTTCGGTATGTCCAGTACGCCGCAATACACCGCCTTCGCAGTATCTGAGCGGAAAAATATGGCCAGGTCGTCGAAGATCACTGGCCATTGTTTTTTTGTCTAACACGGCCTGCACTGTCATAGAACGTTCGTAAGCTGATATGCCTGTAGTTGTGTCTTTTGCATCAATAGATACTGTGAATGCCGTGCAATGATTATCTGTATTTACTGTCACCATCTGACCTATATCAAGTTCATCTAGTCTGCTGCCAATGACTGGCATGCAAATAAGACCGCGTGCATGTGTTGCCATAAAATTGATGACTTCAGGTGTTGCTTTTTCAGCCGCCACTAGTAGATCGCCTTCATTTTCCCTGTCTTCATCATCAATTACGACAACCATTTTACCATTTTTCACATCTTCAATAGCTTCTTCAATCGTATTGAATTTCATGTAAACTCCTCCGTTTCGTATGCTAATCACGCTATGGTTAAAGAATTATAAAGTAAATCCATGCTGCTCAAGAAACCCCATCGTTATCTTTTCGACTGGTTTAGTGGTTTGTTGTAATCCTAGCAGCTTCTCCACATACTTACCAATCATATCTGCTTCCAGATTAACTGGCTCACCTACTATCTTCAGACCTACTGTGGTCCTAGCAGCTGTATGGGGAATGAGCGACACGGTAAACCAGTCGGCGCCAAAGTCAATAATGGTAAGACTTGTTCCATCAATAGCAACTGAACCTTTTTTAATAATGTAGCGCATAACTTCCGGGCCAGCTCCAATCCGGACAATTATCGCGTTATCATTTTGTTCTTTGGTCAAAATTGTTCCTATCCCATCAATATGACCGCTGACAATGTGACCACCTAGTCGATCTCCTACTCGGAGAGTACGTTCGAGATTAACAGTGTCACCTGCTTTGAGAGCAGCTAGCGCCGTACGGTCTACTGTCTCTGGCATAACATCAGCAGTAAACCAATCGCGGCTAAAATCAACAACTGTTAGACAGGTACCATTTACGGCAATGCTGTCCCCCAGTTTAACGCCATCTACTATTTTACTGCCAAAAACCGAAAGCCGAACAGATTTAGTGCCGCGTACAATCTGTTTGACTTTACCTAATTCTTCCACAAGTCCGGTAAACATCTCGCCCCTCCCGTCCGGTTATGTAACCATTTACTAAGATATCGGTACCGATGGTTTGTGTGGTAATATCCTCAAGCAGTATGGCTTGATCTACCCGTTCTACTCCTGTACCACCAACCGGGCTTAACGCTGTTTGTCCACCAATGATTTTGGGTGCTATAAAACAATATACCTTATCAATTAGATTAGCAGCTAAGAGTGATGCGTTGATGGTTGCTCCGCCTTCAACAAAGATGCTGGTAATATGGCGTTCGCCTAAAATTTTAAATAGTTGGCGAAGGTTGAGGCCCTGTGGTGTTTGCTCAAGCACCAGTACCTCTACACCGTGGCCGCGCAGTGCAGCTACTTTCTCCAGTGGCGCCGCCTGGCTTACCGCAATGAGGGTTGGAGCCTGTTTGTCTGTAATTACGTTAGCAGTCAATGGTGTTCTGGCCATACTGTCTACAATAATTCGGACCGGATTTTGGCCACCTTCCGGCAAACGAGAGGTTAACAAGGGGTCATCCGCAAGTACGGTACCACTGCCTACAAGTATGCCATCATATATATCGCGTAGTTTATGTACATACGCTCTGGCGGAAGAGCCTGTTATCCATTGGGAATGGCCGGTATAGGCGGCTATTTTGCCGTCCAACGACATCGCTGTTTTAAGAACGCCAAATGGCATACCAGTAGTGATCCACTTTATAAATACTTCATTGAGCTTGGCAGCTTCAGCTGCTAGTATTCCCTCTACTACTTCAATACCAGCTGACCGGAGTCGGGTCAGGCCATTGCCAGACACCTCAGGATTGGGATCAGTCATGGCTACAACTGCTTTTTTTATACCTGCCTCAATCAGAGCATCCGTACAAGGTCCGGTTCGACCATAATGAGAACATGGTTCAAGGGTGACATATATGGTTGCTCCTTTAGCGAGCTCGCCAGCTTGGGCCAAAGCATGAATTTCCGCATGGGGTGTACCGGCCTGACGATGCCAACCTTGCCCTACTATGTGTCCATCTTTTACAATAACGGCACCCACCAGCGGATTAGGGCTAGTACGTCCTGTTGCATACTGCGCAATGCCAAGTGCCTGACGCATATAATAATTGTCCATAGAAGTCCTCCAGTGCAAAACGTAG
>JAGGAA010000198.1 GCA_017889675.1 Bacillota bacterium
TGCGTTTGACCATGCTGACCGATGACGTAAGCCGAGCAATTGTGGTTGGCCTCTTTATGACGTTTCTTTATATCTTGGATAAAGGTAAGGGCTGCTGCTTCTGTTTCGGCAGGGCTGGCATAGGCGATGAACAGAGATTTATTAATTTCTATTTTGATCTCACTGATTTGCTTTATTGTGCGATAAGCAGACACCATAAATACACCTCATACTTTCCACAGTTGGTGGATTAACTCTATAAAATACTATAAAGGTACAGAAGAATTTTAGCAATGCGAGATCAAAATTAAAAGCACGATTTGTCGTGAACGCGGACAAATCGTGCTTTTGATTTAGTGTTTGACGTTATGGTACTAATTCTGTTTTAGATACGTGTTGCCAAACCTTCCATGACTAAGTTATTTAGTATACTCAAAAAAACCTTTTCCTGTTTTGCGGCCTAAATAACCGGCTTCAACCATTTTCTTAAGAAGCGGACAAGGACGGTATTTAGGGTCACCATATTCCTTAAACAGTACTTCCATAATGTAGAGGACGGTATCAGTGCCAATAAGGTCGGAAAGGGCAAGTGGCCCAATAGGATGGTTAAATCCAAGTTTTGCTACAGTATCGATATCTTCTGCACTAGCAACTCCTTCTGCTAAGGTGAAGATAGCTTCATTTATCATAGGAATCATGATGCGGTTGCCTACAAAACCAGGTGCATCAGATACTTTTACAGGACTTTTCCCTAATTTTAAAGCGAGTTCTTTTACACTATTGAAGGAGTCTTCACTTGTTGCCAGCCCGTTAATTATCTCAACAAGTTTCATAACCGGAGCGGGATTAAAGAAATGCATGCCGATAACTTGGCCCGGACGTTTGGTGAAGGCACCTATCGCAGTGATGGACAAGGAAGAGGAATTGGTTGCTAGAATAGTATGTGCCGGAGTTAATTCATCTAATTGTTCAAAGATACTCTTTTTGATAGTCATGTTTTCGACAGCAGCTTCAATTACCAAGTCAACATTACATACTGTAGAATTAAGCTCAACTGCGCCTGAGATGCGCCCCATAATGGCATCTCTATCGGTAGTAGTCAATTTGCCTTTTTCAACCGATCTGTCCAAATTTTTGGCAATGCCTTTTATACCTTTTTGGACAAACTCGTCTTTAATATCACGAATTATTACGCTTAAGCCGCTTTGTGCCATAACTTGGGCAATGCCGCTGCCCATTTGGCCGGCTCCAATTAGTAAGATTTTTTTTATATCCATCTAAAACCCTCCTGATAACGTTTTTACGACGTTTATTTGTATCTTTCTACGATTGTGGCAATACCCATACCGCCGCCAATGCAGAGTGTAGCTAATCCACGACGAGCGTTTCTTTGTTCCATTGCATGTAAAAGGGTTACGAGAATACGAGCGCCGCTTGCACCAATTGGATGTCCCAACGCAATTGCACCGCCGTTGATATTTACTTTTTCTTTTGGCAACTTGAGCTCTCTGCCGGCAGCAATAAACTGGGCTGCAAAAGCTTCGTTTGCTTCGAAAAGATCAATGTCATTGACTGACAGGCCAGCCTGTTTAAGGGCTTTAATGGATGCAGGAATAGGACCAATTCCCATTATGCTCGGGTCGACGCCGGCGGTGGCACAGGAGATAATACGTGCTAAAGGTTTGATGCCTAGTGCTTTGGCCTTGTCTTCGGACATAAGAACAAGGGCTGCGGCACCATCATTGATTCCAGAAGCATTTCCAGCAGTGACAGTACCATCTTTTTTGAATGCAGGTTTTAGTTTTCCTAGACCTTCAAGGGTAGTGTTGGCTCTCGGAAACTCATCCACATCAAAGAGTACGTCTCCCTTTTTATTGGGGATAGTGACAGGACAAATTTCATTTTTAAAAGCTCCTGATTGTATGGCTGCGATTGCTTTGGTTTGTGATTCGTAGGCAATTTGATCTTGATCCTCGCGGGTAATTCCATATTTTTCTGCAACATTTTCAGCAGTTATACCCATGTGATAGTCATTAAACGCATCCCATAGGCCATCGTTTATCATGACGTCGGTTATTGCACCGTTACCCATGCGATATCCCCAGCGAGCCTTATTTAAAACAAAGGGTGCATTACTCATGCTTTCAGTACCGCCAGCTACGACAATGTCAGCGGCTCCGCTGTTAATAGTTTGAGCAGCTAAAGCCACAGTTTTCATACCTGATCCGCAGACCAGATTTACCGTGTAGGCCGGAACCTCAACAGGTATCCCGGCACCCACTGCACATTGGCGGGCTGGGTTTTGCCCTAAACCAGCCTGCAGAACATTTCCGAAAACAACTTCGTCGACAGAAGATTTCTCTATACCAGCGCGGTTCACTGCTTCGCTTATAATTGTAGAGCCTAGTTTAATTGCTGACATTGGAGCCAAAGTACCGTTAAAACTGCCAAGAGCTGTCCGAACTGCACTTGCGATTACAATAGTAGTCATAAATTTAGTATCACCTCTATGATTTAGTTGGTTAATTAATTTTTAAATTCATTGGTTCATCACGGAAAATACGCTCGTCCATGATTTTGAGGTTGGGAGAGATAATTGGTTTAAAATCCATATAAGCAAGCACATCTTTTTCTAAATCTATGCCAGGTGCTATTTCCGTAAGTACCATGCCTTCCGGTTGGAGTTCAAGAACGGCTCTCTCCGTGATGTACTTGACTGATTGTTTGGTTTTTCTGGCATAATCGCCGCTGAAAGTAATTTGTTCTACCTTCTCTAAGAACTTCTTTGCTCTACCTTCGTTTACTATAGAAAGCTTACCGTTGCCAACCTGAATTTTTAGCCCACCGGCAGTAAAGGTTCCGCAGAAAACTACTTTTTTAGAGTTTTGGGTGATATTAATAAACCCACCACAGCCGGCAACTCGGCCTTTGAATTTGCTCACATTGATATTACCCTGTTTATCGGTTTCGGCAAGACCAAGAAATGCGATATCAAGTCCGCCACCATCATAAAAATCAAATTGATAGGGTTGATCGAGAATTGCCTCGGCATTGGCAGCTGCACCAAATTCTAATCCGCCAGCTGGAACGCCGCCTATGGGACCGGATTCGACTGTTAAGGTCATAGTATTGCCAATACCTTCCTCGGCTGCAACCATGGAAACCCCTTCAGGTATCCCAATCCCTAAGTTTACTTTGGCATCAGGAATTAATTCCATTGCTGCTCTGCGGGCAATGATTTTACGTTCGGTAAGTGCCAGCACAGATATCGATGATAATGGTATACGGGTTTCGCCAGAGTAAGCGGGGTTATATTGTTGGGCAAAAGTCTGCATATGTTCATCAGAACTGGCGACAACAATGTAGTCTACACTAATAGAAGGCACTTTTACCATCATCGGGTGTATAGTTCCGTTGGTTACGATTCTTTCAACCTGGGCGATTACTATACCGCCGTTGCTTTTTACTGCCTGGGCAACTGATAAGGATTCAGGGGAAACGGCTTCGCGTTCGATAGAAATATTGCCTTTTTCATCAGCACTTGTCCCGCGTATTAATGCAACGTTAACAGGTAAGGGTTTATACCATAACCATTCTTCACCGCCTAATTGAATGACTTCAACTAGATCTTCTGTGGTTATGCTGCTGATCTTGCCACCCTCAATGCGAGGATCGACAAAGGTATCTAGACCAACTTTAGTAATAACACCGGGCTTTCGACCGGCCATTTCTCTAAACCAATGAATTAGTGTTCCTTGTGGAAAGTTGTAGGCCTCAATTTTGTTTTCAACGACTAACTGGCCTAACTTCGGAGCTAAGTTCCAATGGCCGCCAATTGCTCGTTTTAGCAGACCTTCATGGGCTAAATGGTTTAAGCCTCTATCCTTACCATCACCTTGTCCGGCACAAAAGATTAATCCAAGATTGCGTGGGGCTTGTTCAGTGAGAAAACGTTTTTCAAGGGCGGCTGTTAAGGCTTCGGGATGTCCACTGCCGACAAAGCCGGTTGTGGCAACCGTATCTCCATCTTTTATGAGTTTTACAGCTTCATCGGCTGTGAGTATTTTAGCCAAGTTAATCACTCCTCTTAATTGCAGTTCTTTTTCCAACTGGCACTTAAAGCTAATGCAAAAAATGTGCCAAGTGACAATAAGAGTGATTTAAATTGGATATATAATAGCTGGAATACATATAATCATAAAAGAAGGTATAAAAAAGCAGTCGAAGTTGCGCAATTTTTTGCGCAACTTCGACTGCTTTTTGCTCATTTGCCTATTCTAAATAATCTGATATACCTATTAGCAGCATAAAAAA
>JAGGAA010000017.1 GCA_017889675.1 Bacillota bacterium
GGCAACCATTTTGCGGAGTTTCAGGTTGTTGAAAAAGTTTATGACCAAAAAACCTGCGCAGCACTGGAACTGGATGAAAGACAGGTCATGCTGCTGGTGCACAGCGGGTCGCGCAGCTACGGGCAAAGTATATTAAATGAGTATAAGGATTGCCATGGACTGGCGGCAGAGGGGGAACCCATACAAAGCTATCTGGCAAAACATAATCAGGCCTTGCTATGGGCCGCGAGAAACCGGGAAATCGTTGTGAACAAGCTGCTCGGCTACCTGGGGTATACGCCGCAAGCCCAAAAGATAATCGATTGCCAGCACAACCTTGTTGAACAAAAAGGAGATGTCTATATTCACCGGAAAGGTGCTGTGTCTGCCGAGATGGGGCCGGTCATTATTCCCGGATCGCGAGGTTCGCTTACTTATGTTGTAAAACCTGCCGGCAATACGGAAGTGTCTGCTTTCTCTTTATCCCATGGCGCTGGACGGAAATGGGCCAGAAGTTTGTGTAAATCCCGAATTCGCAATAAGTATGACCGGGATACCATTCGCCAAACAAAGCTAAAGAGCAGGGTGGTCTGTCACGACACCGATCTGCTGTTTCAAGAAGCACCGGAAGCCTATAAAAATATTGATACTGTGATTGCCAGCCTGCTGCAATTTGGGCTCATCCATGTTGCAGCAACCCTGCGGCCGGTATTGACCTATAAGGGGTGATCGATATGCTCATTCAAATAAGTTCAGGGAAAGGTCCTTTAGAATGTGAGCTGGCAGTGGGAAAGTTTCTGAAGGCATTGCAAACGGAATTTGCCGATGTGGAAATAGTGAGTCAGGTACAAGGCAGCTATATTGATTGTTTCAAATCAGTCGTTATCAAAACGCCTGACAAGGTAGAAGGGATTATGGGAACAATCAAATGGATTGCCCAGAGTCCATTCAGACCAAAACATAAGCGTAAAAACTGGTTCATTGGGGTAAGCGAACTTCAGGAAAACCAAAAGCAGGTTTTTGATGCAGAACTTGTCCGCTTTGAAACATTCAGAAGCGGGGGCAAGGGTGGTCAACATGTTAACAAGGTTGAGACCGCAGTGCGGGCCATACACGTTCCTACCGGTATTAGTGTTGTATCTATGCAGGGACGCGATCAGCATACGAATAAAAAGCTGGCGCTAATCCGGTTGAACGAAATTATCATGGAGCAAAATATTGCGCAAGAGCTGCTGCTAAAGCAATCAATGTGGATTCAACATGAATTATTGGAGCGAGGAAAACCGGTCAGGGTATATGAAGGGATGGAATTTAAACTGCGTAAAGCTGATTAAAGAAGCAGAACAAAAAAAGCCACTATTGCATGGCAGGCAATAGTGGCTTTTGAAATTGGAGATAGCGGTTATACTTCGTTAGAAGCTGCTGCAAATAGCCGTTTTTGGCTTGCTATGCGTTCGATAATTTGCTTTCTAAAGTCTGCTGGGCCCAATACGCGAATAACCGGCCCAAAGGAAAGCAGCGTAATTAATAGTTCCATTTCATCTACTTCATAATAATAAATTTTCATATGACAGGTTTTTGTTTGTTCGTCATATTCCGAAATACGTTCAAAGTTGGATAGCTGAGTGAAGATGCGCTCAAAGCCGTTGCGCTCGTTGGTAATCTCGATTTCAACCGGCTGGGGCATGCGCAGGCCTTGAATATAGCCGGCAAGGTCGGTGGGAGCATTCCAATCCATTACTGCCACCGAAGTAATGCGGGCAAGGTTTAATTTGTAGAGGCTCCTAAGTTTCTTCTGGCGCATTCTAACGCCAACCAGTCTGAATTTATCGTCTTTCATCGAATACTCAAGTTTATAAGGGGAGAAATAAGCGGAAAGGCGGTTGCCTTTACCGCTTTCGTAGGTAATCAGCAATACTTTGGCTGTTTGTATGGCATTAAGGATTGTCGAGAAAACGTTCTTATATTCTTCGCTGTCACAGTTATCACCATCATTAGCCATGTCAACAGGCAGAAGGCAATCTAGCTGATAAAGTGGCTCAACGTCGGCAAGCAGGGAACAGTATAAAGCATAGTCGTTCTCGTTGGTAAAAAGCTTAAACCGTTTATCAGCCAGTATGGTCTTTAGCCAGCGCCTTTGCAATGTTGTCAGCATAAGCGGGGGAAGGTTTTGGAGGACAGGCCGGGTAAAGCCGGAAGGTTCATTTATTAGCAACCGGTAGCTATTCTGGCCGGTATTGAGCAAAGCAGGAGTGAGGCTCAGGGAAGTTTCGGCAAAACCAAGCTCTGAAACAATGGCGGCAATATCACTGGCTGTGAGGCTGCGGCTGGAGGCGGCTTTTAAGACTTGGTTGATGATGTAGTAGTATCTGCTATGAATTTCGCTAAAAAGCTCCATATGGTTCTTTCCTTCCTAGTCTTCGTACATGTGCGCCATGCGCTCGATATCATCGCGAAACTGCTTAATTATCCGCTGGTTAGAGCCAGTTATGGAAATGATCCGTCCGATAAATGTTCGCAACCAAGGTACCATTTCCTGCGTATCAGAGACTTCAATACGGTAAACGAAGATATTGTCGGCAAGTTTTTCGACTGTACCGTGTTTGCCTTCCCGTTTCAGCCGTGTAAGAACATACGTTTCGGATTCTTCATCAATAGTCAGTACCATTTCAAGTTGTTCGATATAATTTTTTTTGCCAAGGTAGACACCCCATGTACAGAGAAGTCTATTTTCCAGTTTAGCTAAATGTTTGCTGAAAACGCCGCATTGCTCTAATACCTTGACATTTTTGAGATAATCCAGACGGTAGGAGAAGAAGTTGTGCGTCCCAAATCCAACTTTTATGGTAAATCTTCGCCAATATTTAGTTGATGCAGGCAATACAAGACAAGGGGATGGAGGAAGTGTCTTGATATTAAGACACTTCCTCCGTCCCCTTGTCCGCTCTATCCTCTAGCACGCAATAGCAAGAGGAAATAATAGGGTCCGTATATGGGTATTGAAGAAAATAAGGGATAATAAGTCAAAAACATATAACGCAAGCCTGACCCCTAGTGAATACTGTAGCATAACAAATTTTACATATGAATCAACTTGAATAAAGCCAGTAAATTCAACAATTATGAACTTCTTTTATCTTTCTAACTGTAAAAGTCGGGCTTGACTTTAACTAGCTGGTCTGTGACACCTCCGTCCCCGTGACACCTTAGAAGCAAACTAATTAGAAACACTAATGATGAGTTATGGTATAATATGTTGCATGACATAATTTTTAATGAATTAATAGATTTAAATTTATTTGAAGTGTTCTTTGTTTGATTAGAGTCCTCAGGTTAAAAGAAGCAAAGGGACGTACATTTTGCTTACCGTTGATCGACTGGATAAAGCGGGAAAGATTCAACGGATGTTGCCCAAAGAGGTAGTAAAACTGGCATATGAAAAGGTAAAGACGAATAATGGGTAGGCTGGCATCGATGGTCAAACTATCGAAGTATTTGAAGAAAAGCTGAAAGATAATCTGTACAAACTCTGGAACAGGATGTCCTCGGGAAGTTACTTTCCGCCGCCAGTCAAAGCGGTAGAAATACCGAAAAAGAGTGGCGGGACAAGAATGCTAGGGATACCAACCGTAACCGATAGAATAGCTCAAATGGTCGTAAAAATATATTTTGAACCCATGGTAGAACCTACTTTTGTCAAGATTCGTATGGCTACAGGCCAGGAAAATCGGCCTTAGATGCAATAGCTATAACCAGACAAAGGTGTTGGAATATGATATCAAAGCACTATTTGATATGATAGACCATGAACTGCTCATGCGTGCGGTAAAGCAGCATACGGATTGTAAGTGGGTAATATTGTACATCAAGCGATGGTTAACAAGTCCATTTCAAACAGCAGATGGTAAAATGGAAAGAAAAGCAGGAACGTCCCAAGGGGGTATAATTAGTCCAGTACTAGCGAACCTGTTTTTGCATTATGCATTTGATAAATGGATGGAGCGAAACAATCCGCAAAATCCAGGGCAAGATATGCAGATGATGGAATAATCCACTGCAAAACCAAAGAAGAAGCAGCAGAAAGGCTACTCGGTAAACTAGGCCAACGGTTCAGAGAATGCGGACTTGAACTTCATCCAAATAAGACGAAGATTATTTACTGCAAAGACAATATACGTACCAAGAAATACAAACGAGTTAATGGTCGCCAAAAGCAAGCACAAAACTGATTAGCAAAAATAGCGCAGTGTGAACCTAGACTCTTTATTCATTGGCAAATGGGAATTACTCCAACGATTAGATGATGGGAGCCGTATGAGTCGAGAGGTTCAAGTACGGTTCTGAGAGAGCCTGGGGGTGGAACTCATCCGGGCTACTTACCCCCTTTGTCCCTCGTTAATATGACCGAAACTTTTTTCTTCTAAATTTGAAAACAAGCAGTAATCCCAACAGTAATACAGCTATCGGGACACCGTATACTACCAAATATTTTGTATTTGAATTGCCCCCAAACATATTGTCCATTGCGGCCATATTGTTGATTATATCTTCATTTACGCCGAGAGCCTTCAATCTTTGCTTCTGTTCATCCGTCAGGGGTTTCCCTGCCGATTCATTTATTATTGCCATTATGTCGTTCATCTTGGATATATCAAACATACTGCCGCCATGATTAGCCTGATTATTCCTTTCGCCGCCCATACTCATACTACCAAGAACGGATAGATCAACCGTTGTGGCGACAGTACCATAAGAGGTAGATGGCTGCTCTCCTTTTAGCTGGGCATCAATACTTTCCGCCCGTTCCCTGCCGAAAGCTACTAGCACTGGAATTGCTTTGCCGTAATCTTCATAGGTATAAAAAGCAGTAGCGTCTGCTTTTACATAGTTATTTATCAATTTATCAGTTTCAAGAACAGAATTTTGGAATACTCCGTTTTTAATATATCGATCGGTTAGTTCCTTGAGGTGTTTATGATACATTTCTTTATATGCAGGCACTTCTAACAGCTTTCCTATAAGCGGTGCATCTTCCAAATTACCCTTTACCGGCTTATCAATGGGAAAATTGATTGCCTCTGAGGCATTTTTTACACTAAACCCGGCAAAGGACATATTCAAATCCCAAGGCAATATCTTGCATACCCCGTCTTTCTCATAAAGATAGTAGTTATGAAACATCCCGCCAGTATAGCTGTCCAGATTAACTAAAAAAGTATTCACGGCAAAATATCGCAAGATTTCGTCTACATCCAGATATTCTTCGAGCCTTGTGCCGTCATTTAGATTTTTGATCATAGCAATGACTTTACGGAACTCCTGGTCAGTTGTAGATTTTAAAACCGCGCTTTCTCTTATTGCTGAATAGTTTGCGGGTGAATCTCCTGTATATTTAAGGTCGGTTCCCTTTCCCCCCAACATTTTTCCGGGAAACCCTTCCTTAGATCGTTGTCCATTCTCCTCCTGCTGTGGGCCGCCCTCAACTTGCGGACTAGGCGGGTTGTTGGCATTAGGAAACAGTCTGCCCCGTTCCTGTAATCCTTCTCCTGCTCCAGCCATGTCCATACTTTCCGGTTTATAGAGGTTACCTTCTACACTGCCGAATGTTCTTTCAACGAAACTTTCATCTATAGTTTCTACTGCCAGATATAACCCCCAATTTTTTCCATTTAAAACAATATTCGCGTAAGCAAATGCAGGTGTCGGGACCCCCATAAAATCAAACAATTCATAGGATAGATACTCTTTCATGTAAGACTTGTCAGAAAACATGTTATTTAGCGATATCTTTCTAAGACCATAGCAGCTCTGGCCTTTAACATACTTGCCAAAATCAAGCTTAAAGCTGAATCGGTCTGAGTTTTTGTCAGCGATAATCGTTGTAAGGGTAGAATTGCCCTTTGGATTTATAGCAACATTATAAAAAGTCGTGCCGTTTATCGTTATCGTACAGTTGCGAGGTTCTTTCTTGGCGGCATTTTCCAACAGCCAATTCCAATCAGCTTGGGCTATTTCAATACTGATATCAATTACTTTTTCTTTATTAAATATTTTTTCAATATACTCAGGCTGAGAGATCTCAGCCTTTTGACTACTTGCAAGGCTACTTCCGCATATTGCCGGCATCATTAATAAAATTGCCAGAATTATGATACTAGTAGTGAATTTATTATATACCAATATTTTCAGCTCATTTTTGAAAGTCAATATAATGCTGGTCATTAGCTTACGTAATCGCCATTATAGCTGACCATTACAGCATTACTGACTCCGTTCAGCTTACTTATTTCATTTACAAAGTGTGAGTGCATGCTCTTAAGGCGAATTTCAATTGTGAATTCGATGCCTTTCCCCCCTGTAACTGTCTTAGATTTGACGACGTACTTCTTTACTGCGTTATCGATAATTTTCAGCACTTCGTTTTCTGCCGTATCATCATCACAATGAATTATCAAAATGTATGGATTATCTAAACTGGTTTTATTAACTAACACAATTAGTATGAAGCCGATAAATAGGGAGCCAAAGATAGCTAAAGGAATTAAACCCGCGCCCAGAACAATACCTATTCCTATCGACCAAAACAGATATACTACATCCAAGGGATCTTTAATCGCAGCCCGGAATCTTACTATCGACAGTGCACCAACCATGCCGAGGGAAAGGACTACGTTAGATGTTACAGAGAGTATTACCAAGGATGATACCATGGCAAGTGCAACAAGCGAAATGCTGAAATTTTTAGAATACATTACCCCCTTAAAAGTTTTATTATATACTGCCAAGATAAACAAACCCAAGCACAAAGCCAGTCCGATAGCCAGTGCTCCATCGACTAATGAAACACTTGTAGCTTTTTCCGTAAAACTTGATTTAAATATATCATTAAAATTAATTTGATTATTCATCGTAAAAGCCTCCAGCATTCAACTTATTCATATTTGCGGCAAATTGCATATTTGGAAATAGACGTCTTGCGGCGGTCACCAAGTTGTAAAATATCTGAAATAACCTCTGGCAAAAATGCATCATACTTAACTTCTAAAATGATCAAATTGGGGTCGAGCACATCAACGGTTAGCAATTCCTTATTAAATAAATCGATACTGTATAAGCCTGTTTTCAATTGTTTATCAAGAGTAACCCTCACATTGCCGGCACTAAACACATAGGGTTCCCTGATATAATCCACAATGGTCTTAGGTCTCAGCTGTTGATGCTGCATTTTTTCATATAGTTCCTCTAAAAGCGGTTTCTCCGAGTCTTTTAGCCATTCTATGTTTCCGGCTAATATTTTTTCACATTGTTCCTTAGTAATAGAGGCGCCCCTTTTTGATGCTATGTCGCCAGTTTTCACTTTTTTTTCAAGCTTTATATATGTTTCATTATGGTTATATAGACGAATACGAAACTTCTCATGTCTTTTTAATCCTGTTATTTTTTCCATCAGCGCTTTATCATCCGGAGTGTCGAAGTACAAACTCCGTATCAAATAAATTCCGTTTGGTCCCACATGATCATCATGTTTCATGACAGTATGTAATTTACTTTGTAAGACAACACATTCGGTTAGATTAATATAATGCTTAAACTCATGCCGGAATTTTATTTTTTTCACTCGTTCACCTCCCGTCACCGCTTACAAAAAACATCCTTTTATCCTAACGGACATTATTAGTATTCTATCCTCTAATTGCAATTAAATACGCGTACTAAGAGCACAACAGGCCTCCCCTTTTATCTACTTGATGTGCTAGGCAATTAGACAATAAGAACGTAGGTGATATAATAAATAACGCCTAAAACATCCCGGATTCTTGCCGGACAATGATGCTTTAGGCGTTTTCTTCATTGGTTTGAGGGAAAAGCGGGGGTGTTCAGGCTTGAGTTATATAAATAAATTGACTTATTTGCAAATTAGCTGCTGACTGATAAAAAGGTAGGCAGATGAGAGAAAAGGGATATACTACGAGGATGCAATCTATCACGCAATAGCAAGAGGAAATAATAGGGCCATAGGTATTGAAGGAAATAAGAGACAATAAGTCAAAAACATATAACTCAAGCCTGACCCTTAGCGACCCAGTTAAGCTTTATGACATTGGTCTGCCGTCCCCTTGACACGTTGAAAGAATTTTTGCTGTTCCGGCAGAAGAAATGAAAGATGTCATGGGGATGAGGGTGGTGACAATGAAATGCGGATGTCAGCACCCTGTCCACGAGACACCTAAGCAATAGAACTCTGTTAATAATGGGAAGCAAAATAAATGTCCCTTTGCTTCTCTACTATTTTGTGCCCAATTGTGACCATGCTACCGCTCCATAAACCACTTACCTTCATCACAGAACAAATAAACCTGCTCACCGAACTAAAAATTATTTGGAATTCGGTCTTTTATCCGACAAAATTTCGGTTGGATAAAAGACATGCTTTTCTAAATTCTTCTGTCAACTCTCGAATACATTTTCATTGGTTGTTTGAATCTGAACTATCCTCTCATTTCCTTGTTTATCGAGAAGGCATAAAAATAATGCTATACTGAAGTTGACGTTTCATCTTGTACAATCTTTCCACCAATGGTTCCTTTGTTATAATTTGAATCTTTGATTAAATCTATATTTAACATAACACGATCACTTTTTCTAATTGATAATTCTCCAGGATGTGATTCTAAATAACCTTGTTTTTTAACTATCATATTGTAATAATTAGGAACAATATTGTAAATTAGATATTGTCCACTTGAATTTGACGTAGCTTCATAAATCGTTTTACTGCATTCATCAAAAGAAGTTAAATAAATCGTTGCATTTTCAATAGGGTTTCTGCTTACTGCCTCTAATATTTTACCATAGACAATACCCTTTACAAATATCGGACTTTTCTTTAGTTTGAATGATAGCTTAGTGACCGAATTATCTCTTACGAAGATTTCTTTAGTTTTCGATGTGTTGTAACCAATTGCAGAGGCAATAACCTTATACTCACCGGGACTTAGTATATTTTCAAATATATAAAATCCCTTTTTATCAGTTGCTATGTGAAAAAGAGGTTTAAAATTGTTATTAAACACCTCAACTGTTGCATTCTCTATTGGTGATTTCTTACATTTAGAATAAACTCTTCCTACTAAAAGCGTATGGTAACAGGGTTCGGTCCTTTTCAATTCAAGATTGACAGCAACCTCTTCATTCACATTTATTTTAAATGGATCACTTGCTTTGAGAATATAAATATCACTGATAAACATTAATCATGACACTTCTTCTTGTTTGGTTGATTTTACCAAATAGGTGCCTGGATTTATATTTGCAAACAAATACCTGCCAGTAATACCGGTTTTTGTAGTGGCAATGATACTTTCAACTCCGCCTGCTATTGAATATAAAGCTACCGCAGCATTTGAAATTGGAAGTCCTGTAGAAAGATCTTTGATAAATCCACTAACGGTGCCTGTATTCGCATCAGCATCTGGCACTAAGGATACGTCACTATTGATTATTTCGCTTGTAGTAACATTAATTGTAGCTGTTTGACTTAGAAAGAAACCTAATTTTGATACTACTAAATGATAATCACCATCAGGAACAAGATTTAATATATATTGTCCTGTAGAATTGGTTGTTCCTGTTGATATGAGTATAGGTTCTGGTAGCGTTTCACTATATAACAGTACAGTTGCATCCTGAATGGGTACTTCTCCATTGGTATTTCTTATGATACCATATATTACACTTAAATTTGCATCAGGATCTGCTGTTAATTCAATATTTGCAGTAGTGGTTTTATTGAGTTGAATAGTTACTGGGATTGTAAGTGGGAGTAGATACCCAGGTGCAATTGCTGTTACCTTACAAGATCCAACTGGAATATCACTAATAGAATATTGACCATTGCCCCCTGTATTGGTGTGAGCAATAGGATTATCGTTTATATCAAATACTTTTACCGTAGCATTACTTATTGTGGTTCCACCTGAGCTTACTGTTCCTTTTAGAATACCGCTAGTTGCTGCAGGATTTGCGGTTAAATCAAGATTTTCTGTTATTTCTTCTCTTCCTGTAATACTAAACTGAGGACTGCGTCCAATTTCATATAAATCTATATATGCCATAATTATACCATCCTTTATTCTTTATTTTTAAATTATGAGTAAATCTGTTCTCATGGATCTGGTTTAGATATAATAATCCCCCTTGTCATTATTTTTTAGTATGTCAGAGTTGTGCAACGAAGCAACGGACCACTGGTATTGTGAATTTTATTCAATTATTAATATATATTACATAGTATGTTGACTGTGCTTGAGTGGTTACTACGAGTTAAGAGAATTAACCTATGTTAAAAAAATCAAGTAGGAGGCGGTGATTGACCGCCGTCCTCTTACACCACCGTACATACCGTTCGGTATACGGCGGTTCGGTAAGTTTTAAACGGAGCTAGCACGTGTGCTAGTTCTTCTCTTTGGCGTGTGACCAATACTCAGCACTTCCGCATTTACCTCAAAGTTCCACTTTTACTTCATCACGGATAGTCCATATTTATATGGTTATCTGCTTCAACATACAGTCAGTGCCTATGAAAAACATTTATCTTACCGTCAAGTCCTTCCCTCGCCTATCCTTTCGGTAGGTTTATTCAGGGGAGAATCATGAGGACGGTTCCGCTGATGTGAATTCACTCTTTTAGCATGATAATTTCTACTGCATCAAAAGAAGAACGAAATCGCTCCCGCGATGGCCTTAGGCTAGTCTCCCGTAATAAAAATTTCATGAAAAAAGTGAAAAGTACGCTCCTTTATGGTATTGTTTAAACACGGGGACAGGGACCATGTTTTTGTTTTCTAACGATGTTATTTTGAAACAAAATCCCTGTCCCCGTGTTCCCCCTAAAAGGATCAACCGCGGTACAGGAAAATCGGTTATCAATTCCAACTTTTATGGTAAAGCTTCGCCAATATTTAGTTGATGCAGGCAATACAAGACAAGGGGACGGAGGAAGTGTCTTGATATTAAGACACTTCCTCCGTCCCCTTGTCCGCTCCGGAAAAGAATGAGGATCAAGACCAACTAATTTATCCCTATAAATAATACGATGAAATAGAGTTAGAAGTTTGGTAGCAGGGGACATAGGGGGACGTTCCTTTCTTGGCAACATTAGAGTGACGAAAAAGGAACGTCCCTGATTGTCCCCTCTGACGGT
>JAGGAA010000199.1 GCA_017889675.1 Bacillota bacterium
CATCGTTAGGCATACTAGGGGAATTGCAAATTTCTTTAGTATCGTAGTTTTGATCATGATAAACACTCCTCGTAACATATTTTTTTACTAAGTCAGTAGTTACAGCAGGCGCCTACTGTGTGTACTAGCCCAGTGCCGATAGCAGGCATGTTTTGTGCCTGCTATCGGCACTATGTTAGTGCTAAGGTTCGGTTGATGGTAAGGGTAGCAAGCGTACGGCGAGGGTTAGAACGGCGGTATTGCGCTGTTTTTCCGTGTGCTCCTGGGAGAATAGATATTTGAGCAGGGGTATCTTGCCTAAGATGGGAACGCCGGAAGTGCTTTTCGTATCATTGTCCGTAATAAAAGTGCCAATTACATAGCTGTGGTTGTCGGCGGGAAGCATTCGCGTGGTGGTCATGGTTTTCACACTGGATTCTGGAGCAGATACGCCTTTCAATACAGAACTGCCAGAAATGATGCTGACCTTGATATCCACATCGACACGTATGATGCTGTCTTCGGGCTTGTCCTCGTTGTATTCTATAACGGTGGGAATGACAGAAATGCTGGTTTCAAGGTTTTGGAATTGTGTCTGGACATTGCCCTGGTTATCGGTGCTGAAAATAGGAACGCTTTTTATATTAGAGATTTGTGACTTTATGCCATTGGGAGTGTAGACTTCGCTGGATACTAAGACTTTACTGTTGTTAAGTGCTTCGTTTAGCGATGCAATATCCGAGGAACTGGCTTCCAAATGTTTGGTGTCGGTGCGAGTGCTGGTAATATCCGTACTTTTGTTCCAATCGATCGTTGCCCTGCCCGTGAAAGTAGGAATGGGGTTGATGCCGATGTAGCGGGAATTGGACTGGGTTAGCTCTCTTAGGCTCGCTGCGATGATGATAAGATGGGTAGAATTGTGATCTGCAAAAAGCCGTTGTAATAGATTAAGTGCCTGTTGCAAAGACTCTGAGTTACCAGACAAAACCATATAAGGAGGTAAACCGGGCGGGGCATATACCATACTGGAAACTGGAATGATATTAGTGGTCTGCATTTGTTGAACCAAGTCCTTGGCTGCCGTTACCATATTGAGATTTATCGGTATGATTGCAACCGTTCCATCGGAGCTTAGATCGTAATTTAGGCTGCTCAATGGAGTTTCAGCATGAATTGTGGTGGTGAAGAGAGATAAAAACAGATAAAAGGCTAAAAGAAATCGGAAGATAAATGGAAGTGCATTATTTTTCACATAACGAGCTCCTTGTATTTTTTTATGGTCCTTGCTACTGTGTAAGGCTATTTCAGTCCGGAAGAAAGGATGAATTGCAAACCGGGTGCTGCGTAAATCGGCCATTGCAGATGCAGAATTCCTTCTACTTGCTGGATTGTGTACTGCATTCGTGTTGGAAGATAGAGCCGCAGCCAGTTGTGATTCCCAGCGGTGCTAACATTTGTTTCAATCCCTAGGTTTCTCTGGCTAAGGTGTATTTGGAACCCCTTCACTCCTGAAATGTCAGCGATATCAATATAGCTTGTATTATCAATGGTAAGAGCCATCGTTCCAGTGTTTTCGTCAACGGAAAAGATCGTAGAAATAAAATATAATGTTGTTGTATGGTTGTTTTTTAATCCAGCAGCATAAGTGGTTCGGTTCTTTAGTGCTGTAATATCGCCAGTAACGTAATACTGCCCTGGCGGCAGATGAAGTAAGGCGGTGCCGCTTGTTCCAGTGTACCCTGAATTTTGGGGATGAGAGGTATTGATTCGCCAAGCTGTAAGGCGCATGTGAGGTATAGGAGTTGCATTTAGGTCTAGCAATTGAAGTTGAATCATATTGCTGGCTACTGCTTCAACGATTGAGCTTGGCAAGGATGAAAGTCCAAACACGATAATGATGATAAGTATCTTGAAAATGGATTGCTGATAATGTATGTAGGACTGCATCGTGAATGCTCCTTCTTTGTAATTTTAAATGTTTCACCAAATGTAATATATTTCCATTCTAATGTCTTTTTTTGGAAAATGCATCTACCAAAAGGTATAGTTTTCCAAATTTTTCAAAGAAATTTCAAATTTAATCGATTTTTGCAAATTGCTGTATTTAAGAGATAACTACCTTCGTGTGTTGAGGACAAAAAAATAGGGACCCAGTGATCAATTCACTAGGTCTCTATTAGGCTTTTATTCTCTTATTTTTTTATACTTTCAATAAATCGTCCGATGCGTTCGAGGGCTTCTGTAATATTTTTGGTAGAGGTAGCATAGGAACAGCGGACAAAGCCTTCGCCGCTTTCACCAAAGGCATCGCCTGGCACTAAGGCTACTTTTTCAGTCATGAGAAGTTGTTCGGCAAATTCTAAAGACGTTAGACCTGTCTTCTTAATAGAAGGGAATATATAAAATGCTCCCTTGGGTTCAAAACAATCCAGGCCCATTTGGCGAAATCCATTGAAAATTAAACGACGGCGATAATTGTATTCTGATACCATATGTTCTACGTTCTTTTCGCCGCTCTTTAGGGCTTCAATCGCTGCAATTTGCGCTGTAATAGGAGTACATAACATCGTATACTGATGAATTTTCGTCATGGCAGCAATGAACTCAACATTGGAAACTGCATAACCAATACGCCAGCCTGTCATGGCATAGGCTTTGGAAAAACCATTTAACACGATGGTGCGATCTCGCATGCCCGGTAAACTGGAGAAACAAGTATGAGTGCCATCATAAGTTAATTTGGCGTAGATCTCATCAGAAATAACAATGAGATCATGTTTTAGTGCAAAAGCAGCAATGCCTTCTAAGTCCTCTCTGCTCATAATCGCACCGGTGGGATTATTGGGATAACCGATGAGTAATATTTTGGTACGAGGCGTCACATATTCTTCTAATTGCTCTGCCGTAATCCGAAATTCATTTTCTACATTGGTTGGTATAGTAATGGGAGTGCCGCCTGCTAATGTGACGCAGGATTTATAAGATACATAGCAGGGCTCGGGAACAAGGACTTCATCACCAGGACCTAGCAGGGCTCGCATGGCCAAATCAAGACCTTCGCTAACCCCGACGGTTACAAGGACTTCTTGGCGGGGATCATAGGTCACCTGATAATCCTTATGTAGGGATTTGGCAATTTCTTCACGAAGCTCGAGAAGTCCATAATTGGAAGTGTAGGAAGTATAGCCGCGGTGCAAGCCGTGAATACAGCTTTCCCGTATATGCCATGGCGTGATAAAATCTGGCTCACCAACACCCAAGGAGATTACACCTTTCATTTCCGCAGCGATGTCAAAGAAGCGGCGGATGCCTGAAGGCGGAATGGCTTTAACGGTTGGCGCTATGCGATCTGACCAATTCATGGTGATACCACCAGCCTATGTTCTTCTTCTTCATCCTTAATGATAACGCCGGCAAATTTATATTTTTTCAACATAAAGTGAGTTGTAGTACTGACAACTCCGTCAATTGTAGATAATTTAGTAGAAACAAAATCGGCGACTTCTTTTAGGCTGGTCCCTTCTACGGTAACCGATAAATCATAACCCCCTGACATTAAATACAAGCTGCGTACTTCCGAATAACGATAGATGCGTTCAGCGATGGCATCAAAGCCTACTTCACGCTGAGGGGTAATTCTTACTTCAATTACAGCGGTGACATTATCCACGCCCGCCTTTTCCCAATCAATGATGGTTTGGTACTTTACAATGATTTTTTCATCTTGATATTTTTTTATCAGTGCGGAAATTTCCTCTACAGGTTTATTTAGCATAATTGCCAATTGCTCCGGGGTTTGGGTATGGTCTTTTTCTAGACATTCTAAAAGTTCTTTCATCGAAATGTTTCCTCCTTGCTATTTTAAAGAACACTGTATTTTTTAGAATACCACATATGCTGAAAAAAAGTACATGTATTTACAAAAATAATATGATGATTCTTGAAAACAATGCGCTTATTTATGAAAAAAACAATGAACCGCGAAGGCCACGAAGAAATACAAAGAACGCGAAGGAATAATTATGTTTATTCTTAAAAGGACGTGCCAGAATCCAAGATAACACAAAAAATATAAAAAAACTTTGTGTCCTTTGCGTCTTTGTGGTTCAATTCTTTTTATTTGTTTTAAAGAATGCGTTAGCATTTTCGTATTCGCTAATTCTTTTTTCCTCTTTTTTATAGTATAATTGGAAAGAAGTATGTATAGCATTTATGATGAATAGTTAATTAGAGGGGACATGTATGCGGAAGAACTGGGATTTATATTTTTTGGATATTGCATTTCAGGTAGCGGAGCGCAG
>JAGGAA010000200.1 GCA_017889675.1 Bacillota bacterium
GTGCGTACGCAGGCCTCGTCTTTCAGGCCGGTGATTTTGAAAATCAAGCTTTGCATGGTGCGTCTGCCAGTTGTTGGGTTCTGATGGCATCCGGCAACAAATTCGTTAGGAAGTTCGCCAAAAGGCCATTCTCAGCCAAGAGCATCCGGTCAAGCGCGCATACCCAAAACAGTAATTCATAATAATCTTTGTCCGCTAGGGAAAAGCCAATAAAGCTGCAGAGATATTAAAGTTATTAAAATACTATATTTCACGATCCCTAACGTAAATTTAAATATTTAATTTCAAGCACTAAGCTTATGATTATCGAACAACTAGCCACCTTGGGTTATTACGTCAAATGCCATTGCATCCATTTCTCCACTATCGTGAATCTTATTTGAAATAATTGACAAATTGGTTAGCAATTGATTATTTTTCCTATCCTTAAGTATTTTTCGAACAAACTTATCCAAATCCTTCTTTTCCGAAGCACTAATCGAAAAATTAAAATTTATTAACTCGATTGTTTTCATTACCAATGACGATGACTCGTACGGCTTAAGATACTTTTGCTTTGTAATCTCATGAACAATATCCACTCCCTCCAGTTCGCAAAGAGCATATGTCAAGAGTAACTTCTCCAAATTCGACTCACATCCCTTTCTGTATATCTCCATTCTTTCAAACTGCCTTTGATTGAAAAAATCACTATTCATCATAGCGACACTCCAATTTGGTATCGCAGATATTACGAAATTTAGAAACGCATGAATCTGAGCATTTGCGACCACCTTATTTGATTCACTAAGACTATCGTAGTCTAGTATTTTAGAAATTTTTGATATGGCAACCGGCCGAAGTTTTTTATCAAAAACCCTGACATTTAAGGCTGCCGATTTCATATAAAAATTAAAAATCGATGAGAAATGCCCCATTGACAAATCAGCATTCATCAGATGTTCTGCCGCTCTAAAGGCTCTAGCATACAATGACAATGTCTCATTAAACGCGACTGAGGGTATAACATTCCCGACCTCTTTTTTTTCTATTTCGCAAACAGGTTCCGTGCGAAGGGGTGATATCTCGTCTAACTCATCATCAACATTTTCCTGAGTTCTTTCATGATCACCGATTTCGTTTTCTAGAGTATCGTCCCGAATAAGATCAAGAAAATCATGGGAAACACAACCATCAATTTCATTATCAATTGTTTTAATATCAGCTAGCCGTTCGCCCTCCAGTAATTTATTCCATGCACAATCGACCGCCGCATTAAGGTAGTCCAATAGTGCAAAATCGTTTTTCTTAATTGCTGAAATGTATTCAAATACCTTATCAAATCTTAACAAATCGATTTTTTTTCCGACAGTTGGATAGTCAACATCGCTCTTGAAGAACCAATGAGCCAAAGCGTAATTAAAAAAACAAACCTGTGAAAAAATATACTTACCGTCCCCATTACGAATAATTCCACATTTAACAAGGGGGCCAACATATCCGTTGTAAGAAAAATTCTTGGTTATCAAATTATTAAATTCCGCAACAGTCCTTGTCATATCTGTTTCATTTAAACAAAATAGGTCTGACTGCTGCATTTTTGCTGCCACAAAGCCTAAGAACAAAAGCAAGTCTTTATACTGAGGATCATTCCGCGTTGTAAGAACGTGTTTCTCAAGTATTATTTCTATAAAATTCTCGACCAAATCCGCTTCATGCATGAATGTTCTAAAAGTCGTCGACTTTCGCTCCTTAATAGAAAGCAGCATTGTGTATACAAATGGGTTACTAGGCATCCCCGCCTCAGTAATACTTCTAATAGCTTGAGTAACAGCATGGGAGTTTTTTCCTCTGCTAGATGGTGACCAATTTCCGAAAAGTTCTCTAATATGAGATCTTTTTAGACCTGAAACCTTAAGGAACTTGAATTTTTTAGCATCAGAAACTCGGGTAGAAAATTCTGACAAGGCCGAACGTGCGGAAAGTTGTGCGCATAATATATAACGCGGCTCGGGATTGTTAGATATAAAATCAAATACCGCCTTGATGGATGAAGCATCCAAATGCTCACAACTATCAATTAAAATAACTGCGTTTCTATTTAATACCTTTCGTTCTATCTTTGCTTCGCACGAAGCCCCATCGTGGTCATCAAAATAGAATCCTAACAAGCCATCTCTAATTTTCTTGGCTTTATTAAGACTTCTATCTTTTGAATCTACGTAATAAAATATTTTTGACAGATCGCCTTCAGATTGAGCATTCAGATAAAAAATAGCAATTCGTTTTGCCAATGTACTTTTCCCAGAGTTCTCTCCTCCCAATAGAACTAGTGAATCACTAAGAGAAAGTATTGAATCAAGATTTAATGATTTGCTTTTCTTATATGCAAATTTAGCTTTTCCTTCTGCCTCGGTAGTTGGACCGATATCCCAAGTGAGCGAAGGGCACACAAATACATCTGTTAGCATCCTCTGCTGTTCATGTGCTAGACCAACATTACAAAGCAAATCTCGTTCAATAAAATCTCGCTTGCTACGGCAAATCTCCGAGAATCGAGACGCGTCGAATGGAATAGCGTCCTTTATGGAAAAATCAAGCACACCGTTATGCGCACGTTCAGTCCACGCCTCAAAATTCGATGTTTTTGTGTTCCACTTCCTAAAATAGACCTTTCCATCTTCAAAGTTATTTTCTTCATTAAGAGACAGTACACAATAGCCAGTAACCGTTCCGTCATGGTCAAGATCAAGTTTTCCGGTTTGTATCTTTAAAAGTGAATCTTCATCAAAATGAGATTCTTTACCCACGGAAAACTCATGCATATGCCCGTAAAACATGCAGCTTATGTTTGATCGATATAAAATATCTGAAACCACAGCCCTATCTGCGGGGTGCAACCAGTCTAGCGGATGATGCATTAATAAAACTTTTACTCCATTTGATTTAATGGAACTAATTAAATCTATAATCTGGCGCTCCCCAACCATCAGCTTGCCTCTATCTTCTTTGAATGCAAGCCATGCGGTATTAACACACGCAACACCAACCCCATCAATGTCGTATGCACGATACAAAGAATTAGCTAGAAGTGGCTTTGTTGATTTGAAGCCATCAATTTTTTCACTGACGGATTTGAATTCTGAAAATGGCTTAAATTCATCTTCCAGATACTCAGCGATTTGGTTGTTAACATTTTCACCAGAATAATGTTCACATAGCTGATCTCGAATTAATGAATTGCTACTCTTCCAGGCTTTTCTATTTGAATCATGGTTACCAGGCAAGATTACAACCCTGTCCATACCAATGCCTAGGGCATTTAAAATGGGGGTTAGCAATAAATTAACGAACAAATCGTATTGAGTTGCTTGACCTGAGTAGGCGATATCACCTGTAATAAAAACAGTATCTGGCTTTACCACTGAATTAATATCATCAATAATTCTTGAAGCGAGAAGTTTTAAGGCGCCTTCACCATTACCAGAGTCAGCCCTATCGCTTGCGTGTATATCAGAAATGTGAAGTATATTTTTCATATTATTCTTTAATTAATATAAATTGGATTATTCTTGATCGCAGCTCAACCAGTTACTTGGGAAGTATTCGATACTGGTCTGCAAGCTTCGTGCCTCGGTTCCATTTTCAATCCTGCCATACATCCTCTTGAGGATCGTCGTTCTGTGCGCAATTCATGTATTTATAGCGGACCAAGCCATCAGTATATGACAAGAACAAATTCCCCATGCCGAGGTGAAATATCTGATAGGTCCATCCACTAGACTCGGCCGCTCAAGCGTCAGTTGAAAATACTGTTGCGAATTGGTCTTCCCCCAGTCAGGCCCAACCACTTGACCTCTATTTTCTAGGATCTTTGTTGATTGCTCACTCTTGGCATTGATCTACCCCCAGGCGACCAAGAAGGTAGTGACAGCATTTGTCGGAAATACGACGCCACGCATCACTCCAAGCATCTGATTTAATTAGAAACATGGATTGGCTCGCGTTTTGCATGCGGTTGGAAATATTTTTATCAATTTCCAGCACGTCTTCAACCCATGAGAAAACCGACGCTTTATCAAAGCTTGAAAGCGAAACGCCGCAGCCAGTCGCTCGTTATCGGGGTCACCTGGTACACCGAGGAAACCTGGGCTCAGGTAAAGGCCACGGCCACCGACCCGGAATGTTTCGAGGACTCCTTTGAAAAATGGAAAGCCGTCGCGGTGGCTGCCCGTAGAAACTTTCAGCGCTCCGGCGTGCTCGCCCTGGAATGCCAGATCGTCCCCCAGGAATTT
>JAGGAA010000201.1 GCA_017889675.1 Bacillota bacterium
TTGGTTGGAGAAAGTTATCAGCGGATAAAACCCACATAATTGGCCTTAATACGTTTTACGACTATGGTTTTCAATACGATTTGGCCCGCGTTGGGGTCGGGGCTGAATTCTTCAGTAAAATAGCCGAATACCGGGTTAATTGGTATTGCCCAGTATCAGGAGTAAAGGAAGTTGATAGTACGTCTGGGCTATCCTCCGGTGCCATGGACGGTGTTGATGTCGAAAGAGGATACAAGGTATTAAGTAAGATCAAGCTAACACCGCGAGTAAACGTGGAAGTGGGCTACCAAAACTTAAACATGAATCGCGGCGCCTATGGGAGGCTAACGTATCAGCTCGGAAACGTTGCGGGAGCCGCATTAGGTGGTGTCGCACAAACTCCGAATCGCATGGAATTTGACCTAACCTCACATTTTACCCAAAAAGTCGAGAGGGAAAATGGCGTCACCACTGAAATGAAGCCAGCCTCGTCCTCGTAATATAAGCTATTTATCTTGCATTAAAACACCAGGCTTCTTCATGAGAAAAAGATATTAGGAAGGTCATGGAAAAAGGTTGATGAGCGGTGTCGTTATAAGGGATCTTTGGCGGATGTTGAACGGCGTTGCGAATGAATTAGGTGTAGACAGTGGAAAGTCTCTAGGGACCGTAATAGGACCCGCCATCTACCTAGGTAGAATGAATAGGGTGGCAGAGGCTTAAGACTTGAATGAAGATATGATGTTGGGAGATGGCAGAAGTGGAATGCAAGCTATCGGATTTAACAAAGGCATCTTTAGAGGCGATAAACGATGATGACGTTGAATATGAACTTTATTTTTATATTCTCACAAAACTCATAGGCGATAATTACGACAAACAATATGATATTGTTACAAAGCTTCCAAATGGATTAAGGTATTCATTCGCTTCGCTCCAACTGGAAAATGAAGTGTTCAATGGCGGGTTCAATCAATATTTTTATAATACTGGTGGAGAGTTTATTGATGAAGCAATAGCAGCTTTCAATTATTTTGGGCTTCCAAAATTAGCTGAAGTTGTAATTAAAGCGGCTGATATAGCATTAGAAGAAATTGAACTACATATTAACACAAAGAAAAAAGGCACATTAGAAGCTTTTAGTGATTCGTACAAGTATACTACACTCGGGGAAGCGGATAAAGAGTTTTATGAACATGACAAAAGTATAAGTCCGGCACGTATTGAAAAGATAAGAAAGCACGTGAAGGATTTTCTGATTGGGTGACAGCAAAAATGAGCGGATTTGCAAGGTTACGGCTCGCCGCACCGAACCTCTGTCCATGGCTGGATTATATTTATCGGGGATAGAGGAAAAGCTTAAACACGGCTTAATCAACTATGATTTTGCTGTGGTTAATCTTTTTTCGCGTTTTTAGAGATAGGCAAGAAAAGTAATTTTTTGCAAGGAAAGAGCCGTGAGGGTGGAGAAATTAGTAGGAAGGTTATGGAAGAAGGATAAATGAGCGGTGTCGTTATACGGAAGCTTTGGGGGATTTTAAACGGCGCTAAGAATTAATTAGTGTAAGCAGTGGGAAGTCTTAAGGGCGCGTGGCAAAATGTAGGACCATCCCTGCGTCCCTTTCTTAAGGATGCAGAGATGAATGAAATTATATTTTTATGGTAAAATATAGGAAATGTATTTTATCCAAAGGAGTTGACCTTAATTGATACCCATAACCGAAATACAAGAGATACTTGCCCATAGATATCCTTTTTTGCTAGTGGACCGTATTATTGAAATTGAACCAATGAAGCGTGCAGTAGGTATAAAAAACGTTACTGTTAATGAATCTTTTTTCCAGGGGCATTTCCCAGGTTATCCTTTAATGCCAGGAGTTCTTATTTTTGAAGCTATGTCACAGGTTGGTGTAGTCGCTATGCTATATCCTTGTGAAAAGCGAGGTATGCTTGCGTATACTGTTGCAATTTCACGCGCAAAAAATAGACAACCAATAAAGCCTGGAGATCAAATACGTATAGTAGCTGAAGTGCTTCATATGCGCAGTAATATAGGGAAAATATGGGCAGACGCTTTTGTGGACGATAGAAAGGTTGCTGAAGGAGAGATCCATTTTTCTTTACAGGTTTCATAACGCTTTATAATAGGACATTTGCTACTTTGATAGAGGAAAGAGATTAAGGTCACGGATCGTCATCGTCGAAGCGAAACCCTGTCTATGTCTAATTAATACTTAAGGCTGATAGTGGAAAAGATTAACCAAGGCTTAATCGACTATGATTTTGCAGTGGTTAATCTTTTTTAGTGTTTTTGAGGTGGGCAAAAAGTAAATTGTTGCAAGGAACGGGGCATAGTAGTGGAGAAATTAGTAGGAACATTATGGAAAAAAGGTTAAGCTTTGTGGGATTTTGAACGGCGTTGTGGATTAATTAGGTGTAGACAGTGGGAAGTCTTAAGGGCGCGTGGCAAAATGTTGACAGAATAAGGGCGATACCGATATCCCATGATAATATGCTGAATATATAATTGATTCTGAGTTTTGTGCAGGGAAATAGTTCTTTAATGGGGAAATATTCCAGTATTTTAAATCTTTGGAGACAGGAGAATGTGATGTATATTAGATTAGAACGTTTGTCAATTAGAACCAAATTTATTAAATGTATTGCCTCCGTGCTATTTCTTTTCTTTGCGGCAACGCTCCCGGCCAACGCTGAAATACAGACTATCACATCTACCGGTGAATATACCATGGGCGAGGGCGAAACCATGCCGGTCGCCAAAGAACGTGCCCTAGCAGAGGCTGTGAAATCTGCTACCGAACAGGCCGGCGTATATGTTGAAAGCTATAGCAGGACCAGCAACTTGGTTTTGGCAAAAGATGAAGTCAATGTTCTGGCCCGCAGTGTGGTTGAAGTTTTAGACAAACATTACGACGAACCTAAATATACCGATAGTGTCTGTTACTTGCGTGTTACCATCACTGCCAGGGTGGACACTAGCAATATCGAAGTGTTGCGTCGTACGTTTAAGAGCAAAGCATTGGCTACTGATCTGAAGCGGATACAGGCGGCGTATGAGGACTGCCAACAGGACATTAAGAAGCTTAAAGCGCAGCTTGCTAAGGCATCAGGCAATGAAAAGAGGGATATTGCCCCAAGGATTGCCGAAAACGAAAAACGGTTTAGGGTTGCCTGGTTGATTGAACAGGGCTACAATTCGGCAGAACAGAAAAGCTATGAGGCATCCGTTCAAGCGTTTACCCAGGCTATTGACTTGGATCCGCGATGTGCATTTGCATATTTAAATCGAGGAAATACCTATCATGAATTGAAACAACTAGATTTGGCCCTGGCTGATTACAATAAGGCCATTGCCCTTGATCCGACTGACGACTACGCATATTATAATCGTGGCGTTCTCTATGAAAATTTAAACCGACACGATCAGGCGATAGCTGATTATGATAAAGCCATTGCAATAAATCCCAATAATGATTATGCGCATAATAATCGCGGTATTGCCTATGCCAGGGATAAACAGTACGATTTGGCCCTGGTCGATTACAATAAAGCCATTGCCATTGATCCTAACAATGCATATGCATATGATAATCGAGGCAATGCATATTTCGAGTTGAGACAGTATCAACAGGCCCTCGCTGACTATGATAAATCAATTGCACTTGATCCGAACAATAAGAATGCATACAATAACCGTGGCCAGGCTAAAAGCGCCTTAGATCAATACGAACTGGCAATAGCCGACTATGACAAAGCTATCCTCCTTGGTTTGAATACCACGTATGTATATAATAGCCGTGGAATGGCGTACAATCAGTTAAAGCAATATCAGGAAGCAATCACTAATTATGATAAAGCAATAGAACTTGACCCAAGCAACGTGGTTGCATACTATTATCGAGGCGTTACCAATTATAATTTAAAAAAGTTCGAGTCGGCCATTGCCGATTATGACAGAGTCCTTGAGCTTGACCCTGTACGTCTAACAGGTGCGTACTTTTACAAAGGGCTAGCGTTGGCATATCTACAGCGGCATCAGGAAGCTATCGATGTTCTTCGGCTCTATATTCGATACGGCAATGATATCAATAGGGTTGAAACAGCTAAAAAAGTAATTCAACAGCTCGGAGGTTAGCCATAAGTTGAAAGGTTGATTAAATTCGCTATTGGGAGGCACTATGAAGATCCAATTACAGCGTTTGCTAAACAAGCTTAAATCTGGCGTGTCGGCCTCGCTTGTTTTTGTCCTGATTGTTGCCGCACCACTACCGGTGGGCGCTGAAGCGCAGATAATTACCGCCACTGGTGAATATGTCATGGGTGACGGTGAAACGCCTTTGGTTGCCAAAGAGCGCGCGTTGGTGAACGCAATGCGCGCCGCTGCCGAACAGGCCGCTATATATATTGAAAGCCATTGTAAAATTAACAACCTTGCATTGAGCAAGGACGAGGTCAGCACTCTATCCCGCGGCGTGGTGAAAGTCATAGATAAACGGTACGATGAACCGAAAGTTTTGGCGGGCGCTTCTTGTTACCGTGTCACAATTACCGCTGAGTGTAATTCGGATGATATCGATTCTTTGCGTAACGGTATGAAAGATAAATTAATCGCCGATATTTTGAAGAATTTGCAGACGAGTTATGACGAGAGTCAACAGGAACTCGAGACTTTGAAAAAACAACTGGCTAAGGCGCAAGGCACTGAAGTGAAAAATATCAAGCTGCGTATTGCCCGGAACGAGCAAAATTTTACCGCTAACCAGTGGTTTGAACGGGGGTGCGATTTAATAAAGCATAAAGCTTATGATGAGGCGATTACAGCATTTACCGAGGCTATTAACTTAAATCCGCAGAATTCGTATTTTTACTATGTTCGTTCCAATGTCTATTTGATTTTGAAACAGTACGAGCATTCCGTCGCTGACTTAGACAAAGTCATTTCCATCAGCCCCCGGTATTCGCAGGCATACTATTATCGTGCCAATGCCTACTTGGCTTTAAGACAATATGATTCTGCACTTGCCGACTTTGACAAAGCTATTGAAATTGATCCTCAGAACGTGTCCGCGTACTACAGCCGTGGAGCTTTGTATGGAGTTTTTTTAAACCAGCGGGAGAGGGCTGATCTCGACTACGGGAAAGTAATTGCTATTACTCCCCAGGACGAAGAAGGATACATTCTTCGTGGCAGCACCTATGAGTTTTTGCGACAATATGAAAATGCAATTCGTGACTATGACCAAGCCATTGCCATTAATCCGCGGAACGTGAAGACATACTGTAGTCGTGGCAATGCTTATGCCGCTTTAAAACAATACGATAGAGCCTTTTCTGACTATGGCGAAGGCATTTCCATTGACTCAAAGTGCGTAAGTGCCTATAATGCGCGTGGTAACGCTTATCTAAAATTAGGACAATATGAACGAGCTATTACTGAATTCGATAATGTACTTGCAATTGATCCTCAAAACGAATCTGCATACTTTAGCGAAGGATTTGCCTTCTCGTACCTTAAGCGTAACCAAGATGCTATTGACGCGTTCCGCATGTATATTAAATACAGCCATGACCCATTCTGGATTGGCAAGTGTAAAGACTATATCAGGAACCTTGGGGGTACGCCATAACTGCCTTATAGGTTTATTTGTAGCATAGACTATCTAAGGGGAAGAAGTGGCATGAAAAGTTCGAGCTTTTTGTATATCGCAGGTAAGTGGATTTCCAAGGCCAAGGATCGTCGAAGGGAACCTCTGTCTATGGATAACTGATACTTAGCGGCTGATAGTGGAAAAGATTAATCACGGTTTAATCAACTAGGATTTTGCTGTGGTTAATCTTTTTTGCTGTTGTTTTGTTTGGGACTAGAATGCAAAAAAAGTAATTTTTTGCAAGGAAAGAGTCGGGAGGGTGGAGAAATTAGTAGGGCGGTTATGGAAAAAGGTTAAAAGTGTATGAAGATTGATCCTGTATTTAGGCGAATAGTTACTCTTTTATATAATGATATTTTTACCTCATTGCGTGTTTGAAATGCTGATGTGCTGTACAGGAATTCACCAGTATGCAATAAATAGGAGGAAGTATGATGAATGAAAATTACCTGCTTGGATATCCTAAAATGGTTCTTAGTACAGGAAATAGATGGAGAAGCAACGCCGGTGAAGGCAGGGCAACTTTCATTGCAAAAGATGACAGCGCACGGGTTGCAGCAGCACTATTATTAGGGAAAGGTCAAAATAACATGGCTTACAATGTTACTGGTGAATCCATTAGTGAACGTGAAATCTGCAAGTTAGTTGCTGAA
>JAGGAA010000202.1 GCA_017889675.1 Bacillota bacterium
ACAAGCCCCTCCTTTCACCCTTCTTTACAACATAATATGCATACATTTCCTCAATTGCTACTGATACATATCCCGCCAGTACCAAAATAACCCCCGCACGATATAGGTTTTAGCCTATGGTCGGCAGGGGTTACGATTTTCAACCTTTACGCATCCTGAGTCAACCTCTTTTTACCAAGTACCGCCTTTGTTTCCGACCGCCAGGCCGGTAGGTGCCACGCAAAAATTCCCGCACCAACCAGTATCAATACACCGGCAATGCTAAAGGTAGCCGTCGTCCCAATCAGACCGGCCAAATGACCAGCAAGCAAACTGCCAATGGGAGAAACGCCACCAAAGGATACGACATACAGGCTCATAACCCGCCCGCGCTTATCCTCATCGACCAGTGTTTGCACAATTGTATTAGTTGAGGCCAACTGGGCAATTATACCAAAACCCATAATAACAGCAATACCCAGCGAAAGCCATAATGTAGTTGACAGTGAAAACGCGATTAGCCCCATTGCAAAAACAATCGAGGTTACGGTAATCACGTTTCCAATGCCTACTACACTTTTCCGGGAAGCTAAAAAAATGGTCCCCATAAGCGCTCCTAAGACTTATAAGTATAAACACATCCTTCTTTCAAGCCCTCTAGGATATTTCCCGAATCTGCCGCAGGCGTCTGTGGCCTGGTCAGCTTTATGGCCAATAATGCCCAGAGGATGGCAACATAACTTAGCCCATTAAACAAATAACACAACCCTTCGCCAAAGACGGCAATCGCCAGTCCTGCCACCGAAGGGCCAATAATCCGCGCCCCATTAAACAGCGCAGAATTTAACGCAATAGCGTTCGGCAAATCCGCCTTGTCTTCAATAATTTGTGAAACAAACGCCTGTCGGGCTGGCATATCAAACGAATTAATTATCCCTAATAGTATGTTAAGTACAACAATATGCCAAACCGCAATTGTATCACTAAATACCAGTGCCGCCAGCGCGAGCGCCTGCACCATGCTTAATAGCTGCGTCCAAAGGATCACTCGATATCTGTTCCAGCGGTCTAAAAATACCCCAGCAAGCGGAATGAGTACAACTCCGGCAATTTGCCCGGAAAAATCAACATTGCCTAATACCTCTGGCGACTGGGTCAACCGATATACCAACCAAACGGTTGCTGTTCGTTGCATCCAGGTGCCAATGAGCGACATACCATGTCCAAAGTAAAATAATCGATAGTTGCGATGTCGTAAGGCCCGAAAAGTTTCGTTCATATCATATCCCCTAATGACGCGTGTGTGTTTTGCGATACTCCGAAGGTGTTACCTGGCAGCTTTTTTTGAATATATTGGTGAAATAAGCTAAGTCTGCGTACCCCAAACGTTCAGCAATTTCCGAAATTCTGAGTGTCGTGGCTGTTAGCAGCCGTTTTGCCTCTGTAAGCCTAATCTTAGTCACATAGTCGATGAAATTGGTACCACTTTGCTGTTTGAATAACTGACTCAGGTAACTCGGATTCATATGCACATGCTTAGCTGCTTCAGCAAGCGTTACCTGACCTGGCGGCAGTGACTCAATATATTTTATTACTTGTTCTACCGGTGACAGCTGAGCTAATGGTATGATGGGCTCGTCGGCTTTCGGTGGCTTGAGGGCTTTTTGCTGGTGATTTAGCCATTTGGTAAGACAAGCAGTCAGTTGCTCGGTCTCGACTGGTTTCAAAAGATAATCAAAAGCCCCGGCCCGCAGTGCCTTCTGAATGCAGCAAAAATCCTCATTCACTGTAATAAAAATGACAGTTTGTTCATTTCCAGCTTGCCGGAGCTGCTCCAAGAAGGTCAATCCGGTCATTATCGGCATGGTAATGTCAGCAAGCACCAAATCTACCTGTAGCTTCTTTAGACAGTCAAGCGCCTCTAACCCATTACTGCATTCAGCAACTACTTTTACGGGGAGGCCCGTCTGTTCCACCGTCCATTTAAGCGCTGACCGCACCCATTTTTCATCATCTACAATAAGTATATTGTTCATGTTGATCACCACCCTCTTTCTTTTGTATAGCTATATCTTTACTGCTAAGCTTCTGTTTAATCTGCTCCAAGACACACTCTGCCATCCCTACTCCAGTATCGGCTACCTTGATAATCAGATTATCCTTGGCCTGATAAGCCGATATCGTAATACGGGTTGGTTCAGGGCCAGCGCCTACGCTATGAACAAAACAGTTCTCCACCAGTGGCTGCAGGGAAAACTTAACAATCATCGCATTCAAAGCCCATTGGGGGATATCAAAACAGTATTTCACGTTTTTGTCAAACCGATACTGCTGAATTTTTAGGTAAACAGTGCAAAAATTGACTTCTTCCCGCAGGGTGACTGTTGGTGAAACAGTTTTTAGATTGTAGCGCAACAAAGTACCCAGCGAAGCTGACATAGCCGCAATATCACCCATATTCTGTTCTAGTGCCATACCCCGGATGGTTTCCAACGAATTACAAAGAAAATGGGGGTTAATCTGCGACTGGAGTACTTTCAGTTCCATCTCTTTTTGACCTAACGTCATTTCCGTCTCCCGCAGTTTGGAGAAATAGACCTCTTCCATAAGTTCGGACAGCTTTTCTACCATCTGGTTAAACCCATTGGTGAGCTGACCAATTTCATCACTTGATTCTACCGGCACGCGGCGGGAAAAATCGCCTACCTGCACATTTTTCATAAACCGCTGCAAACGCCGAATGGGCCGGATGAGGGTACTGGCAAAACTAACTCCCAGCACATAAGCAATAAGCAAAGTAAGCACTACTGTCCAAAAGATCGTAGAACCGATGTGGGTTGTTCCTTTAAATAGTTCTTCTCTAGGAATGGCAGTAACAAATCGCCAACCCAAGGAAGAGGAGTGGTTTAAAATAACTACCTGATCCTGTTCCGATATAAACGAATTGTCCTGCAACGAAAGAATACTCTCCAGATTAAGAATATCTGACCGCCGCCCAATCCGGGAATTATCCGGATGGTATACATAATGTCCCTCAGCATCTAAGATATAAAATGAGCTTTTACCAAAAGCATTTACCTTATCGGCAATGTCCTGGATGCGGCGGAAGTTTACATCAATAATAAGCATACCGATTGGCTCCAGTGTGTACGGACTATGAATCCTTCTGGCAATTGTAATAACAGGCTCTTGCTTGTCATCCATTTTACTGATCCTGCTGACAAGCATGGAGTTGCCATTCGCCGGGACGGATGCATACCAATATTCTTTTGCAAGGTCACTGGCAGGATACGGCCCCCGGTAGCCCAAACTATCAATAACCTCAAAGCCATCCATGACTATGGCCACACTTGAAATGTCAGGACGGGAATAGGCGGTGTTTTCTAACAATTCACGTACAGCCTCTACCGATTTTTGCGGTCTCTCTCCCCCCACTTCACCAGCTTTTAAAAAGTTGATCATATCGTGGTCGTTGAGTATCTTGAGTGAATTTATCTCAACGTCGCGCAAGTAGTATTCAATTTGCGTTTTTACCTGCTCATTAATTTGCCAACTATAATTCCTGGCCTCGCTCTCGACAATGGTAGAAGAGCGATAATACGAAATCACGCCAACAACAATCATGGGAATAATGACTATTACAGCTGAGAAGGTAAATAGTTTAGCTGTCAGTAATTGGTCTTTTAGCCAAATGGTTTCACTAATAAATTTAAATAGTGATTTAATCATAATTAATAATTATTCGCGATAAAATTTTTATATCCTGCCGAAAATGTTAAGAGGGAGCTGCCTTACGGCATCTCCCTCTGGTAGACTGATTATTAATTAACGAGCTTGAGCGATAGCATCCAATTGTTCTTTGTAGTCTGCACCATGTTTGTCAATAACAGGTTTAACAGCGTCTTGCCACGGTTTAACATCTTTTACCTCGGTTACAACTACGCCATTGGCTTTCAATTTTTCCATGGCTTCTTTATCAAATTTGTCCCATAGCTCACGTTGGGTTGCCACAGAATCAATAGCAGCTTGTTTAATAATCTTACGGTCTTCCTCAGACAGTTTATCCCAGGTTACTTTGCTGACTAAGAGTACTTCTGGTACCCGTTGGTGGCTGTCAAGAATGAAATTTTTAACAGCTTGATAATGGTTGGCAGTCAGGTAGCTCGGGGAGTTATTTTCAGCGCCGTCAATTACACCAGTCTGCAGGCCGCTGTATACTTCACCGTAAGGCATCGGAGTAGCACTGGCACCCAGGGAACTAATCAAATCCATGTTGATTTTGTTCTGTTGAACGCGGATTTTCATGCCTTTCAAATCTTCTACTTTAGTTACAGGATTTTTGGTATAGAAGTTACGAGAACCGGAACTGTAGTACGCAAGACCCTTCATTTTGGATTTTTCCAAACCATCAAGAATTTTAGTACCAGCTTCGCTATTCAGGAATTTCCACATATGAGCTTCATTATCAAAGATATATGGCAGTGAGAATACGCCAAAGGCTTTGTTGAATTCAGCCAGCGGTGAAGAGCTTACACGGGTAAACTCGATGGCACCAAGCTGAATTTGTTCAATAACAGCTTTTTCTTCGCCAAGCTGCGAGGATGGGAATACTTCAATTTTAATACGGCCTTTGGTACGTTCGTTAACCAGTTCGGCGAACTTTTTGTCCCCCATGGTAGTCGGATAATCGGCAGGATGAGTTTCTGCCAGACGGAAGGTGTACTTGGCGCCTTCAGCCGCTTTCTTGTCCCCTTCTTTGGATCCGCCGCAACCAGCCATAAGCGAACCGGCCAGCATTAGGGACAGGGCACCAGCAATCAGTTTTTTGGTGTTCATTATTAATATCCCCCTTAAATAATGTTGGGATGAATCCCCGAAAACAAAGAGACCTTACTATTTAACCAGGTTAGGCAGCCACATCGTAATTTGCGGAATATACGTAATCAGGAGCAATACAATAATCATGGCATAAAAGAACGGCATCATGGCCTTAGTGCCTTGAGAGAGCGTTACGCCGCCAATGGCGCAACCAACAAATAGTACTGTACCAACCGGCGGTGTTAAGAGTCCCATACCAGCGTTGAAAATCAGGATTAACCCAAAATGTACTGGGTCAATACCCATGGCAGTAGCCACAGGCAATAAAATCGGCGTCATAATGAGAATCATCGGTGCCATATCCATCGGTCCGCCTAAGAGGAGCAATAGAATATTGATAAGCATCATAATGACAATCGGGCTGTCCGAAACGCTCATAAAGAAGTCGGTAACAAGCAAGGGTATCTTAAGGTAGGCAAGCAGCCAGCCAAAGGCAGCCGAAGCGGCAATCAGGAAGTATACCATGAGAACGATACGGAAGGTTCGTTTCAACACCGGAATCATGGCCGACAACGGTGCTTCCCGGTAAAAACCAAACGCCAAAATAAACGCGTACAACGCAGCCAAAGCACCTGATTCTGTGGCGGTAAACAAACCAGAAATAATGCCGCCAAGGATGACGAAAGCCGGTGATAAGGATAACAGACCATGAAGCAAAATCCCAGGAACTTTTTCTTTAGGAACAGGATCACCTTTTTGATAGCCGCGTTTGCGGGCCATAATATAGGCCACTGTCATAAGTGTGAAAAGCAGAATGAAGCCAGGAGTAATACCAGCCAGGAACAAACTCTTAATTGAGATGCCACCGGCAACAATGGAGTATAGCACCAAATTATGGCTTGGTGGGACAACTACTCCTTGGATTGCCGAAGAAATAGTTAGACCTACTGAGTAGTCGGCATCATAGCCTTTTTTCTTCATCATTGGAATCATAACCGAACCGATGGAAGAAGCATCAGCTACTGCCGAACCAGAGATGTTGCCAAAGAACATACAGGCTACGCAGTTAACCAGCGCTAGGCCGCCGCGAATACGACCGACAAGGAGATAGGCAAAATTAACCATTCTTAGCGCCAGGCCACCCTCACCCATGATTTGTCCGGTAAGGATAAAGAACGGAATAGCTAACAGCGAAAAACTGCTGACACCCTGAATCATTTGCTGACCCAGAACCGCAAGTGGTATATCCATATAAATCATGCCGCCCATTTCGACTTCATTGCCTTTATGCCGTTTGGTATCAAAACCAGCTACCTGCAAGGCAGCGTAAGCACAGGTCATAACACCAGTCACCGGCATAACAAAATATAGAGCACTATTAGGCAACTTGGTGGCTGCCAGGGTGGATTCGTGCATCATTACGGTAAAGTCCCAGCCGTAATAAATCAGATACACACCAAAGCCAAAAATAGACAAACCAATAATTTTA
>JAGGAA010000203.1 GCA_017889675.1 Bacillota bacterium
ATAGTCGCCAATTAGTGTTGGATGATCATCGGCTACATGCACAACAGTATTATCTTGTACATTGCTGTAGCAGCCAATTTCAATCTGATTTACATCTCCCCTGGCAACAACATTCACCCACAGACTGCTAAATTCCTTCATTATAACTTTACCAATAACCTTAGCACCATCTGCAATAAAAGTTTTCTCCGCAAGCTTGGGACTAATTCCTTCAAATTCTGCAATCATTGCTACATCTCCTTATACGGGAACGATCATTAACATCGTCATTTCTGTATTTTAAGCTTAATATACAATATTATCCTATCAAAATAACGTACTACTAATACCATAATCCAATTAGCCGCCAATACCCAACGCCGACTGTCAAATACAGCGCGGCATGCAGCAAGGTAATCACTGTACCAACAAGCCACCAAGTCTTTTTATCATTATATCCCTTTTCCATCAAGAATGGCCCTAACGCGTTACCATAATGAGTCAGTGTACAAGAAATAATCATTAAATAGGCTAACACAAAAAAGGCTGGATAGCGGGGTACATCGGTAGCCGCTACAAACGAAAAAATAAGTGGTGAACGGCAACATTAGTTTGATAACACCGGCAAACCAAGTAAAAAATTCCAGCTTGGTCAGTGCCACTGAAAAGCCCAAAATAGCACCAAACCAGATGAGAAGTGACCACATTTCTTTGGTTTCAGCCAAGTCGTCCCAATCGAGAACGCCAGTGACCAGCATAAGCGATACACCAATAAAGGCGACCAGCGTGCTATCCACTTTGGTTATCGTGCCTGTAGACCATAGAATTAATATTGTGAAAAATATTCCAATTGCAGTTAACTCGTTCCTAGTAATACACCCCATGCCTGACAATTCCCTGCTAGCTCTTGCTCGCACCTCGACCATCGAGGCAGCCTCCGGCGGGCATATCTTAGATACAATATAGGGTGTCAACAAAAAACCGATAAACCCTGGCAGCGCAGCCAGGGTCCATAATGGCCAACTAATACTTATGCCTAACACATCCTGAGCTAGCTTAACATTAATCAGATTTGGCCCCATCCCAGTCATGAACAACCCGCCTGAAAGCATACTGGCATTAAATGCCAGCAAAGTAAAATAGGCACCGGTTCGCTGTTTACCTTCCAGACTAGAACTGCTGGCATTAATAACCCCCTCAGCCAGTGGGTACACCAACCCGCCTGTCCGGGCCGGTGAAGACGGCGTACTAGTAGCTAGTATCATATCAATAAAACTTAAAATGTAACCAATCCGCAGTGTTGTTTTGCCGAAACGACAAATTAACCAAAGTCCAACCCGCCGGGTAAGTCCGGACTTTTTCAGGCCGACACCAATCATCATGGCCACTAGTGTCAGCCACAGCATTGCATCAGTATATCCAACTAATATCGCTTGAATGGGTAGAACAAATATACTTGCCAATGTTGTAATAACCAATAGCAACGTCGGTTCAGGACATGGTTGTAAAATAAGTCCTAGTATTAAAGCAACAAAAACACCAAATAAATGCCACGCCGTTACGCTTAAGCCACTGGGGGCCGGATAAGAAAAAAACACTACGGCAACACTCAACAAAACGGCAATTTTGGCAAAGCGTACTTTCACATACTCATCTCCTCAAATAAAAAACTTCTTTAATACTACCACTTTCTCTCCCATGTTACAAAACCTTTTTAGTATTAGTATGTTTTTATTTTCACACCTTATGAAATAACGAAAACAGGGCCGTGCAGCCCTGTATATATTAGAAAATTTGTTTAATTCTAATAAATATTGACCGAAATAGTGCTATTACACCTTTTCGGTATCTCGTGACCGGAGCTGGGAAACGTCTTTATTATCTATAATCTGAGTAAGCGTTCGCATAAGTTGGGCTTTGTCTTCAGGCAGCAAGCCTTGCAAATAAATACAGTTAGATGGATGAAGCGATGTAATACCGGAATGATTCAACTCCATATCTTGAATCATTAAACGCATCTCTTCCAATATCTCCATTTTTTCCGGGACTTCAAACTCGCCTTGTTGGCTTTTCTCATAGAGCTCAGTTCCTGGCTGCACTATAATCGTTAGCATTCCTATATAATCTGGCTGTATCTCATTACAGATTTGAGCCGTCTTCTTTGCATGTTCCTGAGCTTTAGGCGTTTTTCCAGCCAGTCCTACAATCACAGTAACAAATAAATTGATACCCGCCGCTTTTATTTTTCTCCCTGCTTGCACCATTTCCGTGCGGCTGACTCCTTTTCGTATATCACGAAGAACTTGCTCATCTCCGCTTTCTACGCCCAAGTGAGCCTCAACTAGCCCGTGTTTTTGAAGTTCTTCCAATTCTGCGAGCGATTTATCTAGTATGCTAACTGCGCTCGCGTAAATTCCAACATATGTAAGAGTAGGAAATGTATCATATAGACAATCTAAGATCGTTACCAAGTCTTCTGTTGGCATACTTAGAGCATCACCATCTGCAAGGAAAACTTTTTCGATATCACCATAATATTCTTTGGCAAGCTCAATATCTTGCAATATTTCAGGTATTTCACGAATTCGATATTTTTTATTTTTGTACATATAGCAAAATGTGCATTGATTATGACTACAACCAATCGTACACTGAAGTATGTAATCATCCCCTGCTATATGGGGGCTGTAAATATCTCCTTCATATCTCATAATGAATCTCTTCTCTCCCCACAATCAAGCACCGATTAATTATTTGTTACTTTGCGCACATACATAAACTTAACTTTTGCTTTCTTCGGTTTATTTCTAAACAGCATGCTATATACCATTTTCTTAGCATTTTCCGGACTATTCGTTTCTACTGTATTCATCATTAAAAAAACCTCACCTGCAGTTGGGAAAACCCGATACTTAACTTCATATGTTTCCATAGTACAACACCTCAATCAGATATTTTTAGGACTCAGCTACAAATTGACCTGCTTATAATTTTATATCATGCAAACCTAGAGACTAGGATGATACTACACAGGTTTAGCGGCTGAAAAATTTTTCATATACTGTAAAACTTCTTTGACAATTCCTTCTACATCATTAATATCGTAGCAAGGAACGCCAATATTCCATTCAACATCACTAGCTATCGCGACCAATTCCTTAGCACTACACAATAACTCCTTATGAACCTCTGAGCGAAAAACTTCAATTTTAGGCTTATCACTACGCTTAAAACCTTCTGTAAGTACTAGATCCACACCAGAAAGCATTGCAATTACTTCATCAAGTTTTTTCTCTTCTTCCACTTTTTCAATGATAGCAACTTTTTCAGTTGAAGATATTGCAACAATATCTGCACCTGCCTGCGCTAGTTTCCAAGTATCCTTACCTGGTTTATCTATCTCAAATTGATGAGCATCATGTTTAATAACGGCAATTTTGATTCCCTCGTCTTTGAGCCTTTTTATTACTTTTTCCAATAAAGTAGTTTTTCCTGATCCTGATGATTTAGCAACAAAAGATATTACAGGCGTAAACTGGTTATTCATTTTATCATTGCGCTCCTTTATTATAGCTAACTAACCGGTTTATGGATCTCGCCAAGACAGGATAAATCTTCTGGTGTATTCAGGTTACAAAATATTTCTTTAAGGTCTCCGATCTGCCCTAAATCGCTTTCCACTATTTTACAGACTCTTACATCGGGGTAAAATCTATATACTTGGCTAACACCTGCTTGTAAACACTGTTCGATGGGTTTTATGCAATCGCGGGAATAGACTGCGCAAAGTGGTTCCAACCGGTTTCTTATCTCGGGAACTACTACGTCATAGCCTGCTTTTCGCTCCAGCAAGTACCTGGCTAACTCTTCTGTAAAAAATGGCATATCACATGAGACAATAAATGAATACTGATGCTTTGCAACCATAAGCCCTGCGTGCATTCCGCCAAGTGGTCCCATACCCGGGTAGCTATCTGGAACCTCCACAATTCCCGGCAAATCATATTTTGCCGTGTGGTTACTGGCAATAATTATTTCATCCACAAAACCTCGCAATTTTCGCACAGTACGTTCGATAAGAGTTTCATTTTTAATTAATAGCAGTGTTTTATCACGCCCCATGCGTGAGCTACGTCCGCCTGCCAAAATTATACCACTTACCGCCATAATAGTCCCCCTAACCCATTGATTGTATTTCCATTATATTTTTGCAGGGGGTGTTTTACAACACACCACCCACCTGCAACTTTTTTTACGTTTTGTATACAGATCTGTTCAAAACAGTGAACTGCTTCTGTTCCTTTTTATCTTAGCGTACGAGTCAAGACTCCCGCCTCTATAGGCGGCGTCAGTTCAGGTGGAGTAAACTCTCCACCTGAACACCCGATGTTTCAGCTTGGCTGAAACGAGTTCACTAACGTGCATGCTGCTGCCCTGTAACAGGCACTGACGCATTTACTTTTACTCGTACAATTTCGTTTTCAACCCAAACCGGGTTATGATGCTCAGCCTCATGAAGCGACTGAGTTCCGTCACCAAACATGCACAAGAACTCGCCCCAATTGTAAATTCCGAGGAAGATATGGGCAAATACACTCAGTCCCAGGACGATACCAACCAC
>JAGGAA010000204.1 GCA_017889675.1 Bacillota bacterium
TACACATGATTCTCAGCCAACAGCGGCAGCCATTCGCCAGTCTGCAAGACCGGGTATTGCTGGCGAAGCCCTATTAATTGTTTATACCAGGATACTAAGTCTGCCTGCTCCTGTCCCCAGGGGTAGGTGCGACGGTTTAACGGATCACTATAGCCTTCCAGTCCGGCTTCATCACCGTAATAGATGCAGGGCGCACCCGGGAAGGTCATTTGCCACAATACGACCAGCTTGAGGCGGGCAATCCCCAGCTCCCGTTGGGTCGGCAAAAGCTTATGTTTAAAAGCTCCAAGCTTGCTCTGACTTTCCTCAGCCGGTGCCTGAGCCAACAGTGTCAAAATGCGCGGCACATCATGGCTGCCGATAATATTCATATTGGCATAAAAATTCTCTTTCGGATAATTTTCATAGAGGCTAAACAGCGCGCGGTGCACATCCTGCGCCGCTTTCCTCCCCAACATGAAATCCAGCACAAGCTTACGAAATGGATAATTCATTACACCATCCAGTTCAGTGCCATTAAAGTATTGCCGCAGCTGCCCATAGGACACCTTGCGGGAAGCATCTTCCCAAACCTCGCCGATTAATACGGCTTCTGGATCGGTTTGTTTGAGCGTTTTATAGAAATTCTTCAAAAAACTTTCTGGCAGCTCATCAGCTACATCCAGCCGCCAGCCCTTAACCCCGGCTTTAAGCCAGTGTTTAAGCACACTATCAGCAGCCTCAATGATAAATTTTTGGTAGGACTCATCTTCCTCATTGACATTGGGTAAATTGTCAACACCCCACCAGGACTCATATTTTTCGGGATACTCAGTGAATTTGTACCAGGAATAGTACGGCGACTTAGGGGACTGGTACGCCCCAATGCTCGTATAAGTACCTTCCTTGTTAAAGTAGATACTATCACTGCCGGTATGACTGAATACGCCGTCTAGGATAATCGCAATACCCCGCTCCCTGGCTTCAGCACACAACTGGGTAAATAGATCATTGTCACCAAACATCGGATCAATGCTGTAGTAGTCAGCTGTATCATATTTATGGTTCGAGGGTGCGGCAAAAATCGGATTAAAATACAGGGCCGTAATACCCAATTCAACCAGATAAGGCAGCTTAGCGATAACCCCGGATAAATTGCCGCCAAAAAAATCGTAGGCCAGGATAGCGCCTGTATCCATGTCGCGAGTATAAACCGGCGTATCCTGCCAGTTAGCGTGAAGGAGACTGCCTGGACGGGGGTTGAGAAATTTCCCGTCTGGCAATCCATTGTAGAATCTGTCAACAAAAACCTGATAGATGACCGCATGTTTAAACCAGCCTGGCGTAACAGCTCCCGCAAGGTAGGTACTGATCTGATAGGATGGCGGTGGACAAGCAGTAATTTGCCCCACACCGCCTGTTTCTTCGGCATTATTACCATAATAAAAAAGCTGTCCACCCTGCCTGACAATAAAGTAGTACCAGAGAACGCCCGGTACAGACGAGGCAGCAAAAACAACCTCATACCAGTACTCCTCCTGAGACTGCTCACTAAGACACATGTCGAGGATGGTTTCACCACAACCGTCCTGCCACAACCGTAGTTGCACAGCGTCTGGCAATACAACAGCCGACTGCTGCCGCGCAGCAATAAGCAATCTAAGTGTTATCTCAGTATGACAAGAAGCAGCCCCAAAGGGGCTGCGGAAATCCTTGTTGTGGGAGTTATGTAATATCCAATGCTCATTCATCCCCGGTTTACCTCCAGGTTTAATCTTCTCTAATAACTACCGGCTTAATCTTCCAAATACCAATAGCATATTCTGATACCGTACGGTCACTGGCAAATCGGCCAGAAAAAGCAATATTATTAATAGCCATCGCCTGCCAGCAGCGTTGTTTGCTATACAGGCTATTAATCCGATCCTGCGCTGCAGCATACTCAGCAAAATCCTTCAATACGAAATATTCATCATTAGTACGCATGAGCGAATGATGAATACAGTCAAATTCATCCGGACTGACTGGCAAAAATCCATTTACCAGTTGATCGACCACTACTTTAATCCGGGGATTACCATTATATATATCCAGCACATTGTAACCGCCGAATTTATAATAATTTAGGACTTGCTCTGCTGTCAAACCAAAAATAACAATATTATTGTCGCCAACCTCGTCGTTAATCTCAATAGTAGCGCCATCAAGTGTACCAATAGTAATAGCTCCGTTCATCATCAGCTTCATATTGCCTGTACCTGAAGCCTCCTTGCTGGCTGTTGATATCTGCTCGCTGACATCGGCTGCCGGAATAATAAGCTCAGCCAGCGAAACACTGTAGTTTTCCAAAAAGACAACCTTAATTTTGCCGCCGATAGCTGGGTCATTATTAATAATCTGAGCCAGGGTATTGATAAACTTAATAATTCGTTTAGCCAGATAATAGCCGGTAGCCGACTTACCCGCAAAGATAAAGGTACGCGGCTCGATGTCAAGATCAGGGTCGGCTTTTAATCGGTTGTACAAATCAAGAATATGGAGAGCATTCAAAGTCTGTCGCTTATAGGCATGAATCCGCTTTATCTGAACATCAAAAATGGAGTTCACATCAACAGCGATGCACATTTTTCCCTGGATATAGTTAGCCAGCCGCTCTTTGTTAGCCTGCTTGACAGACTTTATGCGGCTCTGAAACCCTGAATCATGTGCAAATCGATGCAGGTTTGCCAGTTCGTCCGGATGCGCCAACCAGCCCGGACCGATAGCCTCAGTAATCAATGCTGCGAGATCAAGGTTGGCTTTGGCCAGCCAGCGGCGGTGAGTAACACCATTCGTTTTATTATTAAAGCGGTGTGGAAAAAACTGATGGAAAGATGCCATAACCTCGTTTTTCAGGATATTGCTGTGCACTTCAGCTACACCATTCACACTGTGACTACCAACAACGGCCAAATGTGCCATATGGACATAACCGTCGCCAATCAGGGCCATGTCTCGAATTCGCTCCCAGTCACCAGGATATTTCTTCCAAAGCAATGCACAAAAGCGTTCATTCAGCTCATTTATAATCATATACATGCGCGGCAATAGCGCCTGAACCAGATCAACCGGCCATTTTTCCAGTGCCTCCGGAAGAATGGTATGATTGGTATACGATATTGTATTCCTGGTGACATACCAAGCTTGATCCCAGCCCAAACCCTCTTCATCCATAAGGATACGCATAAGCTCCGGCACTGCCAGCGCCGGGTGGGTATCATTAATATGAACCGCAATTTTTTTATGAAAATTAGCCAAATCAGCCGGAGTTCCCCCATGGGTCCGTTTGTAGCGCCGGACAATACTCTGCAATCCGGCGGAAACAAAAAAGTACTGCTGCTTCAGCCTAAGCGTTTTGCCCTCAGGGTAATTATCATCCGGATAGAGTATCTGCGAGGTAGCCTCTAGGGAATATTTTGCTTCTACTGCTTTTAAAAAATCACCTTTACTAAATGAGGATAAATCAAATTGATTGGTTTCTGCACTCCATAAGCGCAAGGTATTCACAGTATTACAATTGGCACCAACAATCGGCACATCATACGGTACAGCCAGCACCGGCTCATAATTTTCATGAATGGCAGCAAGCCGTCCGCCTTGCTGTTCTAACCGGACATTGCCGCCAAACTTGACAGTAACGGCCCGGTCAGCCTTACGTGTTTCCCATACATAGCCGTCTCTGAGCCAATTGTCAGGCAACTCAACCTGATAACCGTCAACAATTTTTTGCTCAAACATCCCATGACGGAAACGAATGCCGGTACCATGCCCTGGCAAATGCAAGGACGCCATAGAATCTAAAAAACAAGCCGCTAACCGCCCTAACCCGCCATTACCCAGCCCGGCATCATGCTCTACTACTTCGAGCTCCGTTAATTCAATACCTAATTCTTTAAGCCCCTGGCAGCATACCTCGGTCATCCCTAGATTAAATAAATTACTGCTCAGCAGTCGTCCGAGTAAAAATTCCATAGAAAAGTAATACACTTGCTTTTCTTTACTAGTGCTGTACTGTTGATTGGACTGATACCAGCGTTTGTTGATGATCTCACGAATCAGTGTGCTCAAGGCTACATACTTATCAGCAGTTGACGATTCCTCCAGACTCTGTCCGAACAGATTTTGGATTTTCTCAATAAACGCTTGTTTAAACTGCTCTTTTGATTCAAACATTGATCCATCCCCCTTACGCTTTTAG
>JAGGAA010000205.1 GCA_017889675.1 Bacillota bacterium
CCGGTCGGTTCATCCAGAAATAAAATCGCCGGCTCATGTAAAATAGAGCAGCCTAGTGCCAGTCGCTGCTTCCAGCCACCGGACAGGTTTGCCGTCATCTCCTGGCGACGGTCTTTCAACCTAGCCATATCCAGCATATGCTCTATTCGTTCTTGTCGCTGACCTCCCTTTAAACTATACAAACCGGCATAAAACTCAAGGTTTTCCAGTACTGTCAGATCATCATACAGACTAAACTTTTGCGACATATAACCAATTTTTTCTTTAATCTCTTCGCCTTGCAATGCCAAATCCAGTCCCAGGATTTGCCCCCGCCCGCTTGTAGGAGTCAAAATCCCGCACAACATGCGGATAGTCGTTGATTTTCCTGAACCATTAGGCCCCAAAAATCCATAAATACTGCCTTGAGGAATTTTAAGATTAACCTGGTTAACTGCCACAAAATCACCGAAAACCCGGGTGAGGTTTTCTGTTTCTACAGCATACATTATGTTTCCCCTCCCCCTGCCAGATGAACAAATATATCCTCTAATGTCGGTGGAATCTCACGGAGATCATACTCATTCACGCCGGCTGCCTTTAGCGCAGCTTCCACTGACAACTTTGCTTTTGCATTAGGCTCAGTTACCAAATGATAATGATCACCAAATGCATTAATGTCAAGAATAGTACATTGTGCCAATAGTTGTTTTAACTGTCTGCCCTCGGCTTTAAGCTCCAACAGCTGGAAAGGATACGCCTCCTTCAAATGTTTAGGCGTATCACAGGCCACAAGCTTACCCTGATTCATGAACGCCACCTGGGTACACAGCTCAGCTTCATCCATATAAGGCGTAGAAACAAAAATTGTCATTCCTTCTTTGTTCAGCCGGTACAGCATTTGCCAAAACTCCCGCCGGGAAACGGGATCAACACCGGTGGTGGGTTCATCTAAAAAAAAGACTTTTGGCCGATGCATGAGCCCGGCAGCCAACGCTAATTTTTGTTTCATACCGCCTGACAGATTGTCAGCCAAACGGTCCTTGAAGGGCAGTAGGTTAGTGAATGCCAAAATTTCCGTACCTAACTCATTTACCCGTTGCTTATTTGCTCCATATAAAGCACCGATAACGCGAATATTTTCCATAACAGTGAGATCACCATACAGACTGAATTTTTGCGGTACATAGCCGATTTGAGCTTTTACAGTCTCGATATTCTCGCTGCCTAGCAGACGTATACTGCCTGCTGTTAGTGCCATAATACCAGTAATCATTCGAATAGTCGTGGTCTTGCCTGCACCATCAGGCCCAACCAAGCCAAAGATGGTTCCGGCCTCAACCTTGAGATTGAGATTATCTACAGCTGTTAAAGCGCCAAACCGCCTAGTAACATTGGTAAGGGTAATCATTTAAGCACCACATCAGCTGGCATACCCGGCTTTAAAATTCCTTCGGCATTATCGAGCTTTACCTTGACCGCAAATACCAGATTGGCCCGTTCGCTTTGCGTAATACTCTGCCGGGGAGTAAACTCGGCATTTTGGCTGATTTCCTTAATTTCTCCGCGAAACACTCTGCCAGGAAAAGAATCCACCTTAACCTGGGCCTCCTGCCCTACAGCTATTAGCCCTAATTGAGTTGATGACACATATATCTTTACCCAGCAATCGTTCATATCCCCTACTGTCAAAACGGCGGCTCCGGGATTGACATACTCGCCATTTTCAAAATTTTTAGATAAAATAAGGCCGCTGATTGGACTAACGACCACCGTATCTTCTAACAATACCTTGCTAGCTGCCAGCACTGCCTTACTACGTTCCACTTCCAGCCGCTGCGCTTCAATAGCCTCCGGCCGATTGCCCTCGTTCCCGATACTTAACCGCTGATTAGCTGCAGTCATACTGCCGTAAGCTACCTCCATGTTCGAGCGGGCAGTATCCAGCTGTTGGGCTGAAATAGCACCAGTCGCGTATAGGCTTTGATAGCGTTCATAATCTTGGCGGGCTTTCTCATACACCGAACGGGCAGATTCCAGCATGGCGCTCAGTTCCTGCCGTTCCTGAGTGCGCAGCCCGGCCTCCAAATCCCGTAGCTGTGCGGCCGCCTTGGCTAATGCAGCTTCATCTCTGACAACCTGGGCCTCCAAATCAGCTCTGGTTATCTTGGCAACTATTTGCTGAACCTCAACTGAATCGCCCGCCTTTAGCTGTAGGCCTGCCAAATAACCGCTCACCTTAGGCATAACATCTGCTCGAGTTACTTCGATTGTGCCTGTAGCCGTAATACCGGTTTCCGCGGTTCTTAGATACTTATAGGCCGTCCCCCCTGCTACAAGCAGGGCAAGCAGAACACCTGCCAATATTTTTTTATTCGTCACCATACTCTTTCACCCCGTTCAAAAAAATTTCTACTGCTTGCACAATGAATTTTTCACCCTGCATAGTACCGTCTGGCACAAAGCGCCGCGAAATAGGCCGGGAAATAAAATAGAAGTTTAACATACCCACCAGTGCTAAGGCTGCTGCGTTAACATCCATATCCTTGCGAAACTCACCGCAATCAATTCCCTCACGCAAGGTGTTCGTCAAAAAACCATAGACTCGGTGAATATATTTTTGGATTAACGGTTCGAAGAATCGGGATGGATTAATAATTTCGCCCATAAGAAATTTAGTAAAAAAGGGCATTTTGCCATGTACTATAGCTACACCTTGCGCATACTTGATGATTTTTTCGGTCGGTGAAGCCTTTATGCCCGAAACTGAGTCTAACAACATTCCTATTGGGGAGAACTGTTTTTCAAGAATCGTCGAATATAAGCCCTCTTTACTGCCAAAATGATAGGATATCAAAGCACTGTTCGCCGCTGCTTCTTTCGACAGTTCCCTGATTGATACTCCTGACAACCCTCCTTCTGAAAATAATTTTTCCCCAGCTTCAATCAATTTATCTCGAGTGTCTTTTTCCATAAATTCACTCCTGCAACATAATTTAATCAATCGATTAATTAAATTATAATTCTCGCATTAATCCTTGTCAAGAACAACCCAGACTACATCTCTTATTTAAAGAAATTCCCCTCACCGCTTGACGAACAAAGAAAAAAGTAGGAGTATAGTATGGTACTATAGTATCTGGAGATGATCATCTATGAATAAAAATCCCATACCAGCTAAATTTATCCCTGCCATACTGATAATCCTCGTGTTCGTAGCAGGATTATCGGGAATCCGTTATTTCGGTATCTTTTCACCTGGACATGTTGTCCCACAAGGACCTGTCACTGTTACAACCGCACCTATTAGTATCATAAATAAAGAGGTAGAAATTGTCCTCCCTGGCACTGTCCAAAGCCGTCAAGCGGTCATTATTAGTGCAGAAATTTCTGGTCTCCTTAGTGAGGTAAATGTAACAGAAGGGCAGCTAGTAAAAGCCGGACAATTGCTCGCTCATATTGAAGGTTCAGCACCGTCTGGTGGAGCCGAAGCAGCTACTACTATACCGTCCAGTCATAACGAGGATTCCATTCAACAGGCCCAGGCCAATTATGACAAGGTTTCACAAGAATATGATCGTTATCAAAAATTATATCAAGTAGGCGGCATTGCGCGACGGCAATTTGAAGATGTATCTGCCCGCTTGCAAGCAGCGCGCGAGGCTTTAGCCAGCTTCCAAGATATTGCGCCTTCTAGTGGTGGCACAGTACGCCAGCCTAGCTCGGCTAACCTTTCTGCCCCTATTAGCGGCAAGGTAACTGGGCTTTCCACTACTAGCGGTAAAACAGTCCAGGCCGGCCAGCAGCTAATGGTATTGGACACCGGCGGCGACGTTCGTGTCGTTACTCACCTTCAGCAAAAGGATTTATACCTTGTCTACTCCGGCACCCTGGCTGATATCGTAGTCGGCAGTTCAGCTGCTCAAACTCTCATTGGCCAGGTCGAAGCCATCTATCCGGAAGCAGGAGCTGACGCGCCGTTGTTCCTTGCTCATATTAGGGTCGACAATACTAGCGGCCTTCTCAAAACAGAACTTCCTGTAGAGGTTCGTCTGAAAACAGGCAATTCAACACCTGTTCGCGCCGTACCGCTAGCCGCCATTTTTCAAGAGCAAGAACTCAACTATTTATACCTGGCCATTGACGGCAAAGCCGTCAAGCAGCAGATTACTTTAGGTGTAACAATTGGTGACTTTGTAGAAATTACTTCCGCCTTGCCAGAACAAGCCCTCCTCAAAAAAAAATCGCCTCACCAAAAGGTAAGACGTAAGAGGTCACGTCATAGGGATGCGTTTCCCATGACATTTATATCATACATGCAATTTATTAAAAAAGAATTATAAAATAGAGAAACTACAAAAATATTTTATAGCCAAAAACACCAGACCTTACAGTCTGGTGTTTTCTTACTAACCATGCAGCAACACGTCCGCAACTTTAGAAGCGGAAATCGCGTTTTCCTTCAGTAAGTTCAGTCAAATGCTCTATGGCAATTTTACGAACTTTTTCATTGGTTATACGGGGAATTTCGTTTTCAATTACCTTCTCACCCTTTGCTTTAGTATCTGCCGAAGCATAATCCTCTAAGTATTCCTTGAGGGTCATAAGTGCATTCGGCTGACAGCAATTAGCAATTTGCCCGGTCTTTACCAGACTCATAAAACGGTCTCCGGTACGCCCTTCGCGATAGCAGGCCGTACAGAAGCTAGGGATATAGCCCATAGTCAACAGCCAATTTACAATTTCATCCAGGGTGCGCCTATCATTTACATCAAACTGGGCTGAGTTATCATCTTCGGCTTCTGGTTCAACATAGCCACCGACACTGGTACTGGAGCCGCCGCTGACTTGAGATATAC
>JAGGAA010000206.1 GCA_017889675.1 Bacillota bacterium
GACGACCGAATTGCTATGCCATCCATGGCGCAATCGGCACTAGCACCATCCGGGTGCGTCGCCGGCAGAAGCCTTAGTCGTTCTTATGTCAACAGAATTTTATTATAAATTCTGGTAGATTAAAAAAACAAGCGCATTTTAGACAGTTGCTATTTGTCTGAAATGTGCTTGCTTTTTGTGGAATTCTGACAAAAGGTCCTATTATTTTTAGGTAATGAAAGTTAGCCGGGCTGAGGTTCGGTCGCAGGAGCAGCGTTCACGTGCCAATACGGCAAATTCTCCGGTGCGGTAGCGAATTAGCGGTGTTGCTTCCCTAGAGAGGGTGGTTAGTACCAGCTCGCCTGGCTGATGATCGGCAACAACAGCAGCGGTATGTGGGTCGATAATTTCGGGATAGAAGTGATCTTCATGGATATGTAAACCATGCTGCTGATGGCATTCTCCTGAAATCCCCAGGCTCATGATGTCGGCTCGACCGTACAAGGTATATATGGGAATCTGAAATTTTGCCATCAATTCGTCCCGGATGCTGGCTGGACAAAGGCGTGCTTCACAAACAAGGTTCATAAGGGGGAGGTCATGCGTACTAAAACTGTGTTTTTTTAAGAAATCGGCTAATTGAAGCAGGGGTATTGGCGAAGAAAAGAGGGTAGTGACACTAAAATCCAATATGGTTTTGATTTGGGAATGGACGTTATCCTTGCAGCCGGAAATTACCGTAATGCCGAGGCTTTCAGCGGCCTGTTGCAGGCCGGTATCAAAATCTGTTGGTAATATCATGAGCACAGAATTGCTGGTGATGTGACAAGCGACTAAGCTGCGAGCAATCATTTCTATTTGGGCGGTTATATCCTGTCGAGTAAATCCGATTGCGCCACGTATGTCGGTCGTTATCTGAACGCGGGCAATGCTGCTTAGGGGAATGGTTAACAGTCCGAAAGGATAGTTGGCGGATAAATCCGCAGCTGTCATGAACGGCAGTTTACTGATATCCTGGACTCTTTGGATGTCGGCAGGCATCAAACCTATAGAGTCCATGCGTTTTTGATAGAAGCTTGTTTTTTTATAAACACGTTCAATCAGGGTCTTCAGTTGTTGGCTTTGCAGCGCTGTTTTTTCGGATTGGGTCATGGTTTCGACAGCGGTGTTTAGTATCAATTAGCGTACCTCCGTTTTCTATGATTCTTCCAAGGCCCGCGCCAATTGATCGACACAGGAAGTCTGGTTGCGGCAAAGATTGCCTTTAAATTTGGCAATGACTTCTTCCACCGGCATTCCTTCGATTAATTTGCTGATGGCACTTAGATTTCCAGGACAGCCGCCAATGAATTTTACATTTTTTATGAGTCCGGTTTCGACTTCAAAGTAAATTTCCTTGCAGCATACGTCTTGCGGAATATATTTTGTCATTATCTTAGACTCCTTGCGAAAGTGTATAATATATAATAAAGGGGCTCTTCGATATGTAAGCTGACAAATGGGGAGGCGAGAAATGAATCCGTTGTGCCTATCGATAACGAAGAGCCAGGTTTCAATGATTATTCGATCTTGCGGTTTTGCTTGACTAAATTACGCAGGTTAGCTGCTTGTGCTTCCAGGCGTTCTGCCTGGGCTTCCATGGTTTCGGACACTAATGGAGCTGTATTACTAGCAAAGCTAAAGCCGCCTTGCCTGCCGCAACCAAAGCCATTGCCAAACCCCATTCGTTGACAACCGCCGCGTCCACGGCCTAGTGGTCCAGTGCCCCAAGGGCCTGTTCCATCTCCTCTTGGCATAGAAATCACCTCCTTTCGGTGCTTTAGTGGTTAGGTGTAAAAGACGATTTTCCTTTATCAGGTTCTAAATGAATCATTACATCACATGTACCAAGCTGGTGTTTAATGGTAGCTTCTAATTGATCGCAGATGGCATGGGCTTTATTCAATGGCATGTGTTTATCTAATATAAGATGCATATCAATTAGCCGATAGCTTCCAGAATGCCTAGTGCGTAATTGGTATAATGATATCACTTGATCATGTTGATTAATGATTTCAGAAATTAATTGTTCTTCATTTGGGGGTAAACTGATATCGGTTAGTTCGGATATATTTTTTTTGATCATTGAGTAACCTGTTTTTAAAATTACTAGGGCTACTATTATAGCAATTGCTGAATCGATCCAAGACCAGCCAGTTAGGGAGAGAAAAAATAAACCAACTAGAATGCTGCCAGATGTCCAGATATCAGTTTGTAAATGCAGTGCATCGGCTTCCAAGGCAGGAGAGCGAGTTTGTTTAGCGACTATCATCATTTTACGGGAAACAAAGTAATTTACTATGATAGAAACGAGCATAACAATCATTCCGTATTCTAAATATACAGGGAAATTGGCGTGGTTATATTTTTCATAAGCTTCATATATGATCCATAAAGCCGCAGTGATAATAAGTAGTGCTTCGGAAGCACCAGACAAATTTTCGAATTTACCGTGGCCGTAGTGGTGATCGGCATCGGGAGAGGAAGAAGACTTTCGTACGGCATAATAGGCGATAAGAGTTGCTAGTAAGTCGACTGCCGAATGAACGGCTTCGGAAATGATACTAATGCTGCTGGTGTACATACCGATTAGTAGCTTTAAAATTAATAGTAATGAAGTGGCGATAACAGAGAGTTGAGCCGTATTTTGTTTTAAAGAGTTAATACTTTGGGTCACAAGGAGACCTCCTTTCATAAAGACTATAAATAAACCACAAGGTAAGTGAGCACGTAAATTTCCCACAAGGCTTATATCGATGCGTAAGGCAACAAAAGTTTACGTTTGTTTGTTGTAATGGTAAAGTAAAATTTCTTTTCCAATTTTGGCCTTTGTTGTGGCTGTAGAATAACCAACACTTCCCACGTTATGAAATATATTTCATAATGTGGCTAAATTTTTTTATCTTAATCGCTGAGTCAAGACTTCCGCCTTTACAGGCGGCGTCAGTTCAGGTGGAGTAGACTCTCCACCTGAACCCCCGATGTTTCAGCTCTGCTGAAACGAGTTCACTATTTATTATACACCCAATCGTATTCCTCGTAGTTCTTTCTATCCCATATTACAACTTCCGGTCTAATCATCATTGCTTGTTTATTTCCCTCTTGTCCTTTTTGAGAAGCTTCTTCATAAGTATCAAATATACCTACCAAGTTCCTAATTCCTGTCGATGGATCAGTAAAGACTAAGCCAAATCCCTTTTGATTTTCCGAAAATTCAATTTCTTTATACATCGTTGTATTTCCTCCTTACACCTTTTTACAAGGCTCTGCTCAGCGTTGATGATGATGCCCGTCACATTCATCTGTTCCTTCATGATTTTTAATATATTTTAATAATTGTTTTTCCATTAAATTGAGTGCAATTTCAACAGAATGCCCTGTTCCTAAATATCTTGTTACACATGCATCTGTGAGTATGTCAAATGCTATTGGATTCAATTTGCCTGTAATAATGGCTTCACAATCATATTTTACAACTTGAGTCGCAAGCCATTCTTCTGACGAATTATCTTCATTTTCAATAGCAATAACATTTGAGTTACTCATATTGACAATTAATAAATACTTACATGAAGCAAATTGTTTAGATACTTCGTTGTTTAAATTTTGCCCATCAGCAGTTACTGCAATATTCATGTTAACCTCCATTGTCTACAGTGTGAACTATGTTTCATAATGTAGGCAAATTTTTTTACCCCTATCAAGATGAATGTAACAGTTTGACTAACAGTTAAGTTGCTCAGGGAATTTCCAGCAGGTTTGTAGTTTGTGAATAGCTATCTTTAGGATAGTATTGATTATTGATTTTGAAATAAATAAAGGCGCAGCTAGGATAACATAATGCAATTCTAGCTGGCGCCGTCTTAGGGAATTACTTAATGATTGCCACAGCTATGTCCGTGGTCGTGATCATGTCCGTGTTCATGGTCGCAGGTGTTGCCGGAGTCAATGAGTTCGCCGCGCAGGTAGACAGCAACCAGATTTTCAGGTGTGTCTGAGGGGGCACCGCAGGAAACTTTTACGCCACGCTGTTGTAAAATGGCTTGTGCGTTCGTGGGGCGGCGGGGTTAGGGTCTCTTGTTTAACGATTTTGCCGTCAGCTACAGTGATGATAGCGAATTGTTCACAATGACCAAAATGGATACAAAGTTTTCCTTGAACTACCGGAATCGCAATTTTCATAGTTTTGTCAACACCCTTCTGTTTATTAGGAAGTTTTTGGAGTAACTGTTCAACAATATGTTGCATTTTCTCTTTGGTTTGACTGGATAAAGTATCGATGCTTTGACCGGCATCACCGGCGGTAACTACGCTAGGGTCAATAGGCAGTTGACCTAAGAAGGTAAGATTGTAATTTGCTGCAGTTTTTTCACCACCGCCGCTTTTGAAGATGGCATGCATATTGCCGCAGGAAGGGCAAACAAAGCCACTCATGTTTTCGATAATGCCTAAAACTGGCAGATTGACTTTCTGACAAAATTGGATGGATTTGCGCACATCCGCCAAGGCAATTTCTTGCGGGGTTGTTACGATGACCGCTTGGCAACCGGTTACTGTCTGGGCTACTGTCAGTGGTTCGTCACCTGTTCCCGGAGGGCTGTCAATAATCAGAAAATCAAGTGGCCCCCAATTTACATCTGCTAGAAATTGACGAATAATACCAATTTTTACCGGACCGCGCCAGATAAGTGGATCGTCAGGCTGATCTAATAAGCCTTGAATGGATATTACTTTTAAATTGTCGGAATAATGATATGGCTGAAATTGGTCACCTATGGTATTGATTCTTAGACCAGTAAGTCCTAAGAGTCCGGCAACACTGGGACCATGCACATCTACATCGAGCAGGCCAACTTTATAGCCTTGATTGCTTAGAAAGACTGCTAGGTTGGTGGCAACCGTGCTTTTGCCGACGCCGCCTTTGCCACTCATGACTATGATTTTGTGATTGACATTTTGTAAAAAATTGTTAATTTTTTGATCTTGTGCTTGTAATTCTTGATTGCTACTGTTACAGGCCATTTCAGAATCCATCTCCTTTGATAGTGATATTATTTATTTATTTCAACAGCATTTGGTGCGGCGATGAGCGTTAGCTTGCCAGCTTGAAAAGCTGCTAATGCTTCTTCAACAGTACCGCTCAGAGTGCCTAAGGAATACATGGCAATATTTGCTGCATGCACTACTTTAAACGCTTTGGGACCGACATGGCCGGTGATGAGTACGCTGGCTCCGGTTTTGGCCAGAGATTGTCCTGCCTGGATGCCAGCTCCATGTGCTGCTTCCAGGTTTTGCGTGTTGGGTACAGTGTCCCAGGTGTCTTTTTCTTGGTCATAAAGGACGAAATGATCGGCTCGACCAAAACGGGAATCGACTGTTGCGTGGCGGTCTTCGCCATGCGCGGTAATGGCAATTTTCATGATGTGTTTCCTCGCTTTCGTAATGATTAAATTGTTATTTTAACGGAAAATATTGATTTTTTGCCAGAGCAAGTCAAGCCCACTGGCACTTTTCGGGATGTTTAATTGACCTGCTATGTTTTGCCATAGCTCGGTCAGTTCTTCAGTGACATTACTTTCTGGTATTTCTAATACTGTTTTGCCAGATTGTACAGCGCTGCGGAAGGCGTCGCTGTAGGGGATTTTGCCCAATATAGGGATGTCTTTGTTTTGGCACCAGATTACTATTTGCTCCGTATTTTCTTGGTGAAGCGTACTTTTATTGATGCATACAGCCATGGGTAATTGGAAGTGGGCCACTAAATCTGCTAATCGTGCCAAGTCATGCATGCCAGACACAGATGGCTCTACGACAGCCAGTGCTAACGAGGTGCCAGATAAGGCGGCGATAGCCGGGCAACCGATGCCAGGTGGCCCGTCAGTGATAATGAGAGGCAGATGATCGGTTGTTGCAATTTTTTTTGCTTCGTGCCGTACCTTACTAACTAGTTTGCCGGAGTTTTCTACTGATAGGCCAAGTTCTGCGTGTATTAAGCAGCCAAAGCGAGTGTCGGAGACAAACCAGTGTCCTGCTTGTTTTTCCTGCATGGCAATAGCATGTTTGGGACAATTAAAGGCGCATACACCGCAGCCCTCACAGTTTAGCGGTGAGGTAATAACGCCGGCAGTAATGGCTCCAAACCGGCATAGGTCGGTACATTTGCCGCAGCGTGTACAGGTTTCATCATCAATATGCGGTTGAAACCCGGCTGTGAATGCATAAGAGTCCTTGATAGTAGCCCCGCTGACCAGATGGAAATTGGCTGCATCCACATCGCAGTCTACCAGCACTTTTTGTGGTGCCAGATAGGCGAGAGCAGCGCTGATACTGGTTTTACCTGTGCCACCTTTGCCGCTGACTATGACTAGTTCTTTCATGCTCTCGCGCCCCCTTCAGACGTAAGCTGTTGCCAGATAGAAACTGCAATGCCTTGAAATTCAACAGGTATGCAACCTGCGGCGTATTGACGGGCGAAAGAAAGACTATGAGGAATTTTGGCTAAGACTGGAGTTTGGCGGCTCGCACAAAAGGCTTCAATATTTTCGTCGCCAGCAGCAGCATCACTTTTGTTTATCACTACACCTGTTGGTATTTGTAGCAGGTGGGTAATATTCATAGCCAATTCGAGGTCATGTTTGCCAAAGGGGGTTGGTTCGGTAACTAAGATGCAAAAATCGCTACCTTTTACGGCGTTTACCATGGAGCAGGAAGTACCGGGAGGACAATCTACAAGAATATCGCCTGTAAGCTGCAAGCTTTCTTGTTTCATTCTTCTAATAAGTGGCACAGCACTGGGAGTACCAATCTTCAGAGTGCCATTTACCAGGTGAATGCCAGGATGTGAGGCAGCTGTTCCGGTCATAAGGGTGCCAATTACCTTTTGTTCTTCGCTTATGGCATTTTGTTGGCAGGCGAGTAGGCATCCGCCACAACTATGACATAGTTCGTCAAACAATAAGGCTGATTTGCCGGAAACTGCGATAGCACTGAACAGGCAAATCGCTGAACAAGCGCCACAACCGTTGCAGCGGTCACTATCAATGCGCGGCACCATGATGGTGACCGCTTGTTCTGGTCCGTGCCACTCTGGTTGGAGAAATAAATGGCAGTTCGGTTCTTCCACGTCGCAGTCAATTAGGGTGATGTTAGAATGCGCGGCAGCAAGCAATAAGGCTAAGGTTGTTTTGCCGGTACCGCCTTTGCCGCTGGCAATGCTGATAAGCACATGATCTCATCCTTTCTTGATTATAAGATATATTTCATAATTGGGATGAAAATATCCCTCGGCGTAGCGCTTTGCTTAGGTAAAATCACTATCTTCAAGTTATGAGATATATTTCATAATAAATATATCTCATCCTTTATAGTATGTCAAGGAATATCGAAAAACTTACTTAGAAGAATATAGCCTATTGGGTGCAGGTAAATGACAAACAGGTTCACATTGTTTACAGTATTGGCATTTAACTGTGTGTTTACTAGTGGCATTCAGTCCCCACTTTCTCATAGCCACCAAAATGGGTAAGAGACTTTGACCTAAGAGGGTTAATGCATACTCAACTTTTGGTGGTATTTCCGAAAAAGCTTTTCTTGCAACCAATCCGTCATTTTCCATTTCTCTAAGCTGTTGTGTCAATATTTTTGCACTGATAGGACCAATGCACTTATGTAGTGCACCAAATCGTTTCCCGCCTCCCATTAGTTCGCGAATTATGAGAAATTTCCATTTTCCACTTATTACAGCAAGAGTAATTTCTATAGGGCATTTTGTTATCTCCATAATTATTTCTCCTATTACAGTATGTTAGGTGTAAGATTTAGATCTAAGTTACCTTTTGGTTACCTAAGTTACTTAAAAGTGCATACTTGTTTTTGCAGAACAGCAAGTATATCATAATATTGGCAGCTGCCTATATTATGATATACATAAAAAAGCAATAAAAGGAGGAAATTAGTAATGAAGGTATTAAATTCTGAAATTAAGGCATTTCTTGAGGCAAATAAAATGTGGGTTCTTGCAACTGCGGGAAATACCCCGAATGCCGTTCCAATATATTTTACCAAGGTGCTTAATGATAATAAGTTA
>JAGGAA010000381.1 GCA_017889675.1 Bacillota bacterium
ACGTCAAGCAGGCATTGAAGGCACCGTAGTGCTTAGTATTGAAATCTTAGAAAATGGGCGCGCTGGAGAGGTGAGTATCTATCAATCCAGTGGTTCAGAACTTCTTGATGATGCTGCCGCGGCTGCGGTGCAGCGCTGGCGTTTTGTTCCAGCCAAAGTGCGGGGATCAGGTCAAAGTATTGCCTGTCAAACTACCCTGCCGGTGGTGTTTAAGCTAAACGCATAGAATGGGAGTGAACAATAGTGAAGAGAAAGAAATCCACAAGTACAAAAAAGACTTGGTTATGTGCGATGGTGACCAGTACATTGTTATTCCAGATACCAGGGGTTTCATTGGCAGAAGAGGCGGTTAAGCAAGAACAGTTTTCATTCGATGAAATGGTGGTAACGGCTAACCGGGTGCCAACGCCAGTAGCGAAAACGGCTGCGAATGTCACGGTTGTTACCAAAGAGCAAATTGAAAAAGGGGCTTTCGCCAACTTGGGGGATGTGCTCAGAGACGTTAATGGAGTTATTGTCACTACCAAAGGTTTTGCTGGTGCCAATCAGACAATTCGTTTAAACGGCGATGACCGTGTGTTGGTGATGATTGATGGGCGCAGGATTAGCCAACCCCAGGGTGTAGTTGGCAGCCGGACTAGTATTGATCTAAATTCAATTATTTCGTTGGATAATATTGAACGTATTGAAATTGTTAAGGGCGGCGCTTCCGCATTATATGGCTCTGACGCTGTTGGCGGAGTGGTTAATATTATTACTCGTAAAGGAACTGAGGCTAAAACCACAATGGATCTTTCTGTCGGTTCCTGGGGCAGCCGCAATTATGGGTTTAGTACGCAGGGCAGTGAAAATGGCTTTAGCTGGTATATTACCGCCAATAAAAAGGAACAGGATTATACGAAATACAATGTGTTAAATCCAGCCTTAACGTCAGGCAGCAGTAAAGGCGACAGCTATCGGTGGCCGAATAGCAAATATGAGGGACAAGGCTTCACCATGCGGTTAGATAAAACGATTGATGATAACCGTTCGGTTACCTTTAATTTTGAACATTGGGATGATGAGGGCGGACAACCGTTTGGGGTAAATTATCCAAGTTTAGGATCTCTCAATCAATCGGCAAAGTTATCCAATAACTGGGCGTTAACCTATGATTTCAATAAACAAAAAGACGTACCAGGCTTTGCCCGCATCTATGCTAACTATATGAACCAAGGCTTTTATGGTACTTATAAAACCAGAACACAAGGCTTTGCTTATCAAACAGGCTGGCAATTAGGTGACCAACATAAATTGATTACCGGTCTTGACTGGGAGAAGGGCGAAGTCCTGGAAAATACATATCATGATGATACATATGATATTGTAAACTACAAAAATAAATCGGTTACGAATACGGCAATTTACTTGCAAGATATTTTTACTGTTTACTTGCAAGATATTTTTACTGTTACAGACAAATGGACGATGACACCAGGAGTGCGCTATGACCATCATAGCAAATTTGGCGGACAAACAACGCCAAAAGTGAATCTAAACTATAGTGCTGATTCATCTACTGATATCTATTTTTCCTATAATAGAGTATTTAAGGCTCCTAATTTGGATGACCTGTATTATGACTTGGAATATTATGGGATGTCCACAAAGGGGGATCCTAATCTTAAACCCGAAAAAGGGCATGTAGTCAGTGTCGGGGTGAATAAAAAACTTAATGATAATACATCAGTAACAGCCAACTACTTTACCAGCAAGCTTACAAATGCCATTGATTGGGAGTATGATAGTAATTTCAATGCGTGGGCGCGCAATATTGCCAAACAAAAGAAACGTGGTTTTGAGCTTGATATTCATCATAAGCTTTCTGACCATTATTACACTGAAGTTGGCTATTCCTACGTGCATACAGAAAACAATCAAGATAATGCGGGCTATCTAGTGGAAGACAAAAACAGTCAACCAAACGGGTATCGTGTGAAGGTAGGTTATACTGATACGCAGTGGGATGTGAATCTCAACGGTCTGAGTGCAACTGGGCTAAGCACTAATCGATTTATTGACAGCAGTTACTGGGTCTGGAATTTGGCGGCCAATTATAAAATGACGCCAGCTGCCAGTGTCTACTTAAATGTTTACAATTTAGGAGACAAGGCATATGAACTCACTTCTAACTGTACCTATCAATGCTACACTAGCAGTTATTGGTCAACAATTACAACTGCCTGGCATTCAAGGGGCAGGTGTTACCCAGGAACAAATATCTGTTATCTGGCATATTCGTATGCCACGCACACTGGTAGGGCTCCTGGTGGGTGCGGCGCTTGCGGTATCAGGAGCAGTTATGCAAGGGGTATTTGGCAACTCGCTGGCCGACCCGGGAATTATTGGTGTGTCAGGCGGTGCGGCACTAGGTGCCGTTATTGCCATTGCTTTGGGTATGATAGCTAACGGGATTTTTTACATGCCTTTCTTTGCGTTAGCGGGCGCGCTGCTGGCAGTTGGAGTGACAGTTGCTTTAGCTATGCGTGATGGCAAAATCCCGGTAATGGTGCTGCTCTTGGCTGGGGTTGCTGTAAGTTTGCTAATGAGTGCTTTGACCTCTGGGATTTTGACCTTTATGAACGAATACCGGCTGCGGGAGTTCTTATTCTGGACGGTGGGTGGCCTGGATTACCGTCGCTGGGAACATGTTTATCTGGCTGCAGG
>JAGGAA010000207.1 GCA_017889675.1 Bacillota bacterium
TAAAAACCATTGAAATAATCAGAAATATTCTGAGCGATTTGGAGATTGTCATGAGCGAGCAATGGACCAATTCAGTAGCGGGGCTGTATTCTGTACGCATTGAAATGATGGGAACCAATGTGGGGCAAAATGGCAAAGGAACTTCTCCAGCATACGCCCTGGCCAGTGCGTATGGTGAATTTATGGAACGCTTACAAAACCGTATTACTTATAATGAAGCGGATATTAGTTCTGAGGCTCTACAGTATGGCGGCTTCTACTTTTCGCCAGATGAAAAATATCTGAGTGTTGAGGAAGTGCTAAGTGAGGAAAATGATTTAATCAAGGTAATGATGTCCGTAACGACAACGAAGCCAGCCAAGGGCATCCATGGTATGTTGGAAAATAAGATGCAGGAATGGTTTCCGGCTCAGGTAGAAGGTGACAAACGGGTAGAATTGGCAAAGAAATGGATGGTGGGCAATCCCGAAGGCTGCCCGGCTAATTTTGTGGCACTACCTTATTATAATGTCTGTAACAATGAGCTTACCTATATACCATACCAAATGCTACGGATACCTTATGGTAGTAACGGCACTTGCGCGGGCAATACGCCAGAAGAGGCATTGGTTCAAGGCTTTTCAGAAGTAATAGAACGGTATATTATGAGGCGTATTTTTGAAAACAAGCTTTGCCCACCTAACATCCCTAGAACGTATTTGGCGAGATATCCTGCGCTTGATGCCATCGTGCAAGAAGTAGAAAGAAGTGGAAAATATCGAGTGTTGCTCAAGGATTGTTCACTGGGTGAGGGTTTCCCTGTAGTGGGTGCCGTTATTATTAATCAGGAAAAGCAGAGTTATTTAGTGAGATTTGGTGCACACCCCGATTTTTCCATCGCTTTGGAGCGATGTTTAACCGAGTTATTACAGGGGCGGGATCTGAATCATGATTTGAGTGGAATGATGACTGAGTTTAAGTATTGTGAGAACAACGTTGATCTTGATGTAAATTTTTATAATGTGTTAAAGATTGGCATGGGTAGCTATCCATTACAATTTTTCTTGTCAGATAGTGATTATCAATTTACCGAATTCCAAGACGTGGCGGGCTGGAGCAACAAAGAAATGTTAGCATATTTAAGCGGGTTGCTACTAGAGAAAGGTTATACCCTTTTGATAAGGGATATGTCCTACCTTGGTTTTCCCAGTTTTCATGTGGTAGTCCCTGGCTTTAGCGAAATATTTCCGCATAGTGAACGACTGGGAGTGCAGAACCTTCGCGAAGGGGCAAAAAAAGGCCTACGCAACTTAAATACGGCATCTACGCAAGAATTGAACAAGGCGGTTTCTTACATGCTGCGACGTACAGGCTATGTGATGGAAGGCGACAACATAACTAGGATATTAGGGCTTCCGGTCAACGCTTCGTTCCCGTGGCTGAAAGTGCCTAATTATGTTTTTATTAGTGCCGCCCTATATAAAATGGGCAAGATCAGTGAGGCTCATGGTATGATGCAGCAATTTGTAGAAGCGATGCAGCTATGTAAGAAACAAAAATTTGAAACTAACGTAGGGCTGCTGCAACATTATTGCTGCGTGCGGGACTTGCTGGGGGCACTGAGCCAAGGCGCAAAAGTGCAGCAAGTCGGTGAATTGCTCAAAAATTTTTATCCGGAGGCTGTGGTAAAAGCAGTTTGCGCGCTATGGGGAACGCCTGAGCATGTGTTTAAGGAATATGGCGTGCTGAACTGTTGGAATTGCCCAGAATGTGAGTTCAAAGGATGCTGTGCGCAGGAGCTGGTCAAGAATATCCATATAAAATTAAAGCAACGCCAAGTGGCCAACCCGATTGATCAACGATGGCTCAGTGTGCTATTTGCAAACAATGGACGAAATGAGGGGAACGAAAAGAATGGCACTACTTGTTGATGGAAAATACAAAGATGATACGCCAGTACATACCGTGGCAAAGATACAGGAGATTTTAAGCGGTTTGGGTGTTGAAACCGTTGAGCATTGGAATAACTCTATGGATGGCATTTATGCACTGCGACTCGAAATTGCGGGTACAAACACGGGCACTAATGGAAAGGGTACATCACTAGAGTATACGCGAGCCAGTGCTTACGCGGAGTTAATGGAAAGAATACAAAATCAGCTGTTGTACTTCGATTTTGACATATCTCCGGAAGCTAGGAGGTATGGCGGTTTTTATACGGTACCCGATGAAAAAGTAATGAGTATCGACGCGCTGCTAAGTGACAACAATGAAGTGGTGAATTTCTTTATTCCGCTAACGGTATCTGATGTCGATAAACATGACCAACCGCCTACGACACTAGAACGCAAGGCGCAAGAATGGTTTCCGGAGCTCGCTGTAGACCAGCGGCAGGTATTGGCGGAAAAATGGCTGGTTGATAATCCGGAAGAGCATCCTGATGATTTTATTACCATTCCCTTTTATAATGTGCTTGGCAAAAAACTGACTTCTGTGCCGTGGCAAATGGTCAGAATGCCCTATGGCAGTAATGGCATGTCAGCGGGTAACACGCTGGAAGAGGCACTCGTGCAGGGGATCGCGGAAATCATGGAGAGATACGTTAATCAGGAAATGATCCGCAAGAAACTAACGCCTCCCACTGTACCTGACGAAATCATTCAAAAATTTCCCGCTGTGGCCAAAATATTGCGGGACATGGAGCAAAGCGGACAATATCAACTGTTAGTCAAAGATTGTTCATTAGGGCTGGGATTTCCTGTGCTGGCAGTAGTGGTGATTGATCGGCAGACGCAGAGTTATTATGTAAAATTTGGCGCTCATCCTGCGTTTGAAATTGCGTTAGAACGCTGCCTGACAGAAATTGCCCAGGGACGTGACGTGAGCAAAAAACTAAGCGGCGCCATGACCTCGTTTGCTTACTTTGACCGCAATGCCGAGCATTCAGCAAATCTGTGTAACATCATGCGCCTAGGCATCGGTAGTTACCCCACGGAGTTTTTTGCGCAAACTGCCAGTTACCCTTTTACGGAATTTGCTGATGTGCAGGGGCTAGGCAATCAGGAAATGCTAAAGAGCCTGACTGCTTTGTTGTTGACGCAGGGGTATAACCTGCTAGTGCGCAACGTGTCCTATTTGGGCTTTCCTGCTGTTCATGTATTGGTTCCCGGTATGAGCGAAATTTTTGAGTATGACATTCGTTTCCTGAACTCACTGGCACTGCGAGTAGAGGCCAAAAAAGCCGTGCGTAATCTGGGACAGGCCTCGGACCAGGCATTAAAAAAAATCCTGAGTTTCCTAATTCGGCGGATGCCTTACGCGATGGAGGCAGATAATCTGACGAATGTATTACCACCGGTTAAAAGCTCCTTCCCCTGGCGAAAGACCGCCAATGCCTATTTTATCGCGGCGGCTTTTCATAAGATGAAAAAAATGGAAGAAGCGTATGGTACGATGGCTCAATTGGCGGGAGCCTTTAACATGCGGAAGGGCATGAGCAATGATGTGGCTGACAGTGAACTTTCTTATATTAAATGCGTGAGGGATTACCTGCATGCACGCTGGAAAAACATCAGCGAAATGGAAAATAGGAGTACTCTGGAATTATTTTATGGTCAGGAAATTGTCACTAAGGTATTTGACGAATGGGGCGATTCTGCAGAAGCGTTACGAAGATTTGGCGTATTAAATTGTTGGAATTGCGGGGAATGCAAATTTCGAGAGCACTGTTCGCAGGCGGTCATTGCCAATATTCATATGATGCTAAAGGATCATAACGCCCAAAACGTGATGAATCAGATGGAACTAGAGCAAATATTTGCAGCAGTGGGGGTATAAGGATGCAATGGTCATGTTTTTTTCAAAGTCCCCGTTATCTGGAAATTACGCGCAAGTACCACTTAGTTTCGCCCGATTTACGCCCGTTGATTTGTAGTTATATCGGTGTTAAGGAAAATATGACAGTTTTAGATGTTGGTTGTGGCAGCGGATTTTTCACGCGCCTGGTAGCGGAAAACATGACAGCAGGCCGGGTTGTCGGCGTGGATATTGATGCGGTACATATTGATGCGGCTAAGAAAATTATTGGCGCGGACGGTCTGACGGAACGCATAGAATTTATTACCGCCGATGCGCTGGCGTTGCCGTTTGCCGATGACAGCTTCGACTTAGTGACCAGTCAAACTTTTTTTAACGTGGTTAAGGGTTCGGAAAAGCTGACGGTTGCTGATGTGGTGAAATAACCTAAAATGTAATGGTATCTACAGAAATATTTCTGTAAATATAAAATCAAATAATAAGGAGCTAAAAAAATGGAACAAGAAAAAGTTACCGCGTATCTCGCAAAACTGATTGAGAACAAGGAATTTCAAGGAAAAATGGAACAGGCGAAAAGCCCGGAAACGGCATTGGCCATTGTGAAGGAGTATGGTTTTAATTTTGAGATGGATGAGTTTCAACAACTAATGCAAATTGTATTGCTCAAAGCCCGCCAAGAGCAGGGGGAAGAGTTGAATGATCAGGAATTGGCTATAGCTGCCGGCGGGATGTCGGATGCAGACCTTGCCGCAACGATCACTGGTTCTGTTAGTGCAGGGGCTGCTGTAGTTGGTGCCATCGCTGGCTGTGTTGCCGCTGCCGCGGCGGCGGCTTAATCAAGGATTAGCAGAGCAGATAGTAGGGTTCGATCATTATTCATGTGAAAAACAAACAGTAAGCCGATGAAAAAAAGTAAATGCGGTGGCGGATTTCTGGAACTGCAGAAGTTCGCTGCCCTTTTACGTTTGGAAGCAGGGGGAGGTAGCTATGGAGAAACAACAACACACAAAAATCATGGCGTAGTTTATCAGGGACTGGCTCAGGTGGAGGGTGCTAAGGCCAAACTCAATCAGGCTCAGGCTAACTTTGGGCCGCAACTTAGCTTTAGTGCAACAGCCGCCCCGACATCAAGCGTGACGGGTTTGCCGCCTCTTATACCGTTGCAGACCGTCCAATACAATTATTATGAAAACGAATTCCAGCTTTCTTTGCCGCTATATTCAGGGGGGAAACTAGAGAATCAGCTTGATCAACAGCACGCGGAGGTAACGGTATCGGAGAAAAATTTGTCAAACACTAAGGAACAGCTGGTACTGGATACGACACTGACGTATATCAACGTGCTGGAATCACAAAAATTGCTGGCACTGACTCAGGAATCATATGATAATACCAATAAACATTTGCATAATGTGAAAGAACGTTTTGTAGTAGGCGTTGCCATTAGAACGGACATCTTACGTTCGGAGGTGGAATTAGCCAATATCACGCAGGATTTAATCAAAGCTCGCAACGCATGTAAATTGAACATGTTAACGTTAAATAGCCTGTTGAAACTGCCGCTTGCGACGGAACTAGAACTTCCTGATATTGTCGGGAGCGATATCATAACGACGCCTTCGGTATCGGTTGATGAGTGCGTAAAAACAGCATTGGCTATTCATCCACAGCTTATTGGTGGCAAGGCTGGTATCGCGTCAGCTCGTTATGCTTTCGAGGCTTCGAAGAGCGGAAGGCGTCCGACGCTTACCCTTTTTGGATATTATGACTGGGCTGAAAGCGACCGTTTTCCGCCGCATGGGGATAATTGGCAGGTTGGTCTGAGTATGAATTTCAATGTATTGGACAGTGGTTTGATCAAGGGGCAGGTGCGGCAGAGCAAGGCAACGCTCGAGGAAACGGAAGCGCGTTATCAAAAACTGCAGGATGATATGGTTCTAGAAGTGCAACAGGCTTGGTTTAACCTGATGGAAGCTAAGGAGCGGAGTGTTGCGGCTCAAATGGTGTTGGAAAAAGCTCAGGAAGATTATCATATGGCCGAGGAGCGATATGAAGTTGGAGTAGGCACTAATATTGATGTCCTTGATGCTCAGGAGGCGCTAGTTAAATCTCGGACCAATTATATACAGTCAGAATATGATGTCGTCCGCGACCAGGCCAAGCTTAGTAAGGCTGTAGGAAAACGTTTATAAACCGGCAGTTTAATAATGATCGGCAGATGCGCCGTCGGGAGGTAAAAATGGAGCGCAGCGGTAAACCGTTTATCAATCTTTGCAAGTTGATTAAGACTTTTAAAAGCGAAGCAGGAATTTTTCATGCTCTCAAAGGGGTGGATTTGCAGGTTCGTGCGGGGGAGTTTTTGGCGATTGTTGGCAAATCGGGTAGCGGAAAATCGACAATGCTGAATATGCTGACGGGAATTGATCGTCCGACCTCTGGTGAAGTCTGGATTGGTCAAGATGCTTTGCATACTTTTACAGAAAATCAGATGGCGATATGGCGCGGACAGAATATGGGCATTGTTTTTCAGTTTTTTCAGTTGATACCGACATTAACGATCGCTGAAAATATTATGCTACCTATGGATTTTAGCGGTAAATATTCTGCGGTTGAACGGCGTAAAAGAGCCATGAACTTGCTGGAAATCGTTGATATGGCGGAGCAAGCGCACAAACTGCCGTCAGCTATTTCTGGCGGTCAGCAGCAACGGGTGGCTATCGCCCGGGCATTGGCCAATGATCCGGCAATTCTGGTCGCTGATGAACCGACTGGAAATCTTGATTCCAAAACAGCGGACGCGATTTTTGCCTTGTTTATTTCCCAGGCGCAATCAGGAAAGACGATCGTGATGGTTACTCACGATAATGATCTCGCGTCAAAAGCTGGACGGTTGGTAACGATTGCTGATGGGGAAATCATTGATAGTCGTCCAGGGGAGGCTGCAAATGCTTAGCCCGCGTTGGCATAAAATATTGGCCGAGTTAGTTAACTATCCCGGGAGGACAATGCTGGTGGTTATGTCCGTGGCGATTGGCGTATTTGCTCTCGGAACAATAGTTTGTCTGCAGGACATCGTGTCCCATGATATGGCTCGTAACTGGCAGGCGATTAATTACGCCAATGTAACAATTGCCTGTGAGCCGTTTAAAGCCGATATGGTGCAGGCAGTTGCTAAAATTCCTGGTGTGGTAGAAGTGGAAGGCAAGAAAAGCCTGACACTAAGGGTGCGGCAGGGAGATGACAAAAAGAGTCTCCAACTTCTATATTATCCTGATGACGTGGCGGAGGCAAAAATCAATAAAATCAAAGTTGTTGCTGGCAAGTGGCCGCCGAAACAGGGACAAGTGTTTTTGGAGCAGGCTACATTTAAATTCATGAACGCCAAGCTGGGCGATGTCATCGAGGTCGAGGCGGGGGATGTCAAGAAAAAGCTGACCGTGGCTGGAACTATTCATGATGGTAGCCGGATGTCGCCGGTAGTTGGGCAAACACTCTATGGTTATATCGGCCAGGATGCGCTATCGGTATTTGATAAGTCACGCCAGTTTGACACCTTCGCGGTGAAGGTGCTTGATGGTGGGAAAGATCCGGAGTTGCTCGGGCAGATAACAAGGCAAATCAGGAATAAAATAGAACAAAGCGGCCGGATGGTCTGGTATACCGAAACAACTAAGTCAGATGAGCATCCAGCGGTGAAGAATGTCAATTCCCTGATGATGATTTTAGGGGCATTGGGTATAGGGGCATTATTGTTAAGTGGATTTTTAATTTTCAATACCATTTCGGCGGTTATGTTGCAACAAATACGGCAGATTGGGATTATGAAGGCGGTGGGAGCCAGTAGCAGGCAGATCGCTGGTATGTATGTTGTTTATGTGCTGGGGTATGGCATACTGGCACTATTGGTAGCCATTCCTCTGTCGGGTATCACTGCAAATTTTTTGGCGGAAATGATTGCGGGGAATTTTAATTTTGAGCGGTCTGAATTTATGATGCCGCTGCGGGTGGTGGCGATTCAGACTTTGATTGGTTTGGGCGTACCCTTTTTGGCGTCCTTATACCCTATCTGGGGCGGTATACGGACAACTGTGCGCCAAGCCATTGCCAGCGGCCTTGACGCTGATGCAGATCTAGGCAAAGGGTATGTTGACCGCATGCTGGAAAAAGTAAAAGGTTTGCCACGACCGTTGTTATTATCCTTACGCAACTCTTTCCGACAAAAAATTCGAATGGTGTTGACGGTGGCAGCATTAAC
>JAGGAA010000018.1 GCA_017889675.1 Bacillota bacterium
ACACTGAGACAACAGAATATGTGGAACGAGTAGTGGGTTATTGGTATCAGCTAAGCGGACGAGTGCCGCCAGGTTGGTTAACAGCTGCAAACTGGGTAATGGTTGCTCACGCTCTAGGCTGGAGCAGTGGAATGACTGTTTTGGCGTTATTGTTAGTGGGCAGATATTTGTTTCGGCGATATCAATGCTTCCATTGGCGATAAAGAAGTTTGTGGGTACAGGCGGGTGGTGTTACGGAGGGGGTGAATAGGTGGAACTTTCGACGCAGGTTAAAACATTTTTGGTTATTGCGGCTACTGGCATAGTTCTCGGCATATTGTTTGATGTCTACCGGGTATTGCGCTGGCGGCTTAGGCCGCAGTGGTTAATAACTTCAGTTACAGATTTAATTTATTGCCTGCTTGCGTCGGCAATTGCGTTTGCCGCACTGCTTATTAGCAATTGGGGCGAATTTCGCTTCTATGTAGTAATAGCGCTAGTTTCCGGAATGCTTTTTTATTACCGCCTGGCCAGCCGATATGTTAGGAAATGCATTATAATCTTGTTTAAATTAATATCCAGGGCTTTACATATGAGCAAAAAAATTATTATTTTTACTTTTATTAGGCCAGCTGTTTTGATTATACGGATGCTTTTTTGGCCAGCGAAATTCATGGGAAGGAAGTATAAATGTTGGTGCAAAAGCTGGCGACCACCACCGCCGCCGCCAGAAGAAATACCACCACCGTGATAATCAATATAATTTTTTATATAAATTTCCAACAACAAGAGGATTTGTTATATAAAGAGCGAATATAGTAACAATCAAGGAATATGGTGATGTAAATGATTCAAAAAAATAAGACAACAAGACAATTTAGTTGGTTTCGACTATGTATCATGGTTATGGCTGGATACTTTTGTTATGTCTTTATTGGTCAACAAACTGAGCTTGCCAGAATTCGTCAGGAAGCTGAGTTGGTAAATACTCGCATGAACGAGGCCGTTGCGCTCAATACTAGTTTGACGGCAGAAAAAGAAATGCTAAGTACAGCTGCTTATATCGAAAAGGTGGCCCGCGAACAGTTGGGTTTGGTGAAGCCGGGAGAAGTACCCTATATTCCTTCTCGGTAACGTCATTCTTGACACATTTTCACTGGCAAGAGTATAATATGGATTGCGGGTTCCAAAAATAAATAAAAAGTACGAGAGATTTTAAGGAGGAAATTTGATTAGTATGTCCATTGAAGTTGGCAGTGTTGTTGAGGGAGTTGTGACCGGCATAACTAATTTTGGCGCTTTTGTCGAGTTGCCGGGTGGAAAGGTAGGTTTAATTCACATCTCCGAAGTTGCTGACGTATACGTCCGCGATGTTAAGGATTTTTTGAAAGAACAGGACAAAGTGAAAGTTAAAGTCTTATCAGTAGATGATCGCGGCAAAATCGGCCTTTCTATTAAGCAACTGCAACCTCCTGCGCCAAGAAAACCGCATACCAACGATTTCCGTCGTCCTAATAGAGTGAACAGCTTAACCTTTGAGGATAAGCTGAGTAAATTTTTAAAAGACAGCGATGAGCGCCAGTCTGATTTGAAGCGCAGTACTGATTCAAAACGCGGCGGCAGCGGCGGTCGCGGTGGTGCTGGCGGCAGCGGCAGCAGTGGCGGGAGTGCTGGCGGCGTTGCGCGTTAGGGCAGAGCAGTCATAATGATTGGGTTTTATCGACAAAAAATGGAATAATTAATGATAATATAAGCAGGAACCACCTGGCAATGAGTTGCCAGGTGGTTTTTTAGCATTTGTATTGGAATATATGTCGGATTATTTTGTTACACAGGTGACGTAAACAGACAAATCTTTAATGGAAATTTATGTAAAATTTTCTTGGATTGGGCGAGAACCAGGCGGCAGGCGTTGTTTTATCAGCAGAATTTGCCGCTGTATATCCTTGCACTCCTTCTGGGGAGGGTATCATTATTGGGTGAGTTGGCTCCGTTTGGGTTAGCGCTTTTTGGTGCTGTTGCCAGTTTGGCCAGAGAGCGGGCAGTTGCTGTTGGGATATGGGCACTAGCCGGCGTGCTGAGTGCGGGCTTTCGGTACAATGCTAACGCCGTGGCGGGATTTAAGTTTATATGGTATGTTGATGGTAATTCTTGATGCGACATTATGTATGGTATTGGCCTTCATCTTTCGTTATGGTGTGCCGCTGTTTCTGACCAATACCGGGGAGCGGCAGATGGGGGCTGAAAATCTGCTTGGCGGCACAATTATGGTAGCTACAGCGGTTGCCGGTTTGGGCAGCTTGATGATATATGACTATAGTTTACGCAATATGGCTGGATCGCTTATTGCCATGACACTAGCTTTTACCGGTGGTTCAGGCGTGGGTGCTGCGGTGGGGGTAATTACCGGACTGGTTATTGGGTTAAGTGATAGTGATGCGGCTGCGGTCATTGCAATGTATGCTGTGGCGGGAATGATTGGCGGGATATTTCGTGAACTTGGAAAACCGGCAGTGCTGCTTGGGTTTATTCTCGGTAGTGCTATTGCTGTGCTCTATTTGGGACAACCAAGTCAGCTATTGTTGGTGCTGGTCGAGGTGTCAGCGGCTGGAGCGGTCTTTATGTTAGTTCCTACTGCTAAACTTAGCCAGTGGCGGGAAACGTATCTTGATGAAGCAGATGATGCGAAGGTTGCTCAGAGAACGATTCAGGCGGCTGTGGAAAAATTGAATAATATTGCTGGTATCTTAAGTGATTTAGCCCAAACTGACGGTGCCGACAGCGAAAAGGAAGCTAATAATGAAAAAATAAAGGAAGAGCAGTTAGCATATATGCTAACTGCTGTCGGGGAACGGATTTGCGGCCCCTGTGAACGGCGGGGTGAGTGTTGGGAGCGGGATTTTTACCAAACATATCAAGCCATGTTGGACATGTTTGCGTTGGCTGAGGCTGGGAAGCTCAAAGTCGGGATTATGCCTGATCTTATCAAGAGTGTGTGCGTGAACCGCCAGGCACTGTTCGAACTTATTATTCAGGCAGCAAAAAGCAATCAGACCGATATATATTGGCGTAAAAAAATCGCAGAGTGCCGTCAAGTAGCGGTAGAACAGCTGCAGGAAACAGGTGTAATTATTGGCAATCTGGCACAAGAACTGAAAAGGGGTCCGCAGACAGACAACGAGGTTGCAGAAATGTTGGCAGAGCGGGCGGCTGTATTAGGGTGTCCGCTAAGTGAAATACAGGTAATTAGTGAACAAGGCAAGGTTAGGGTAGCAGCACAAAAAACGGTCTGCAATGGAACGCGGGAATGTGTCAATACGATTTTGCCGGTGACGGCCAATTTGCTGCAGGAGAAAATGGTATTACATGCCGACTGTGGCAATAAAATTTGTCATAAAAATTGCAAACTAACTATGGAGTTGGATGAACGATATCATGTGGAAACAGGTATGGCGACAGCTGCCAAAGCAGCAAGCTCAGTTTCGGGGGATACCTGTGTGGTTCAGCCAGTCAGCCGGGGACGGACAGCACTCATTTTAAGTGATGGAATGGGTAGTGGTGAAGCTGCTGCTAGCAGCAGTGGGCAGGCTGTTAGCTTTTTGCAGAGGCTGCTCACTGCCGGATTTGAGGTCGATACGGCGGTCAAGATGGTTAATTCGATGTTGTTAATAAAAATGCCAGGCGATATCTTTGCTACTGTTGATATGGCGGTAGTCGATATGTTTACAGGCGAAACCGAGTTTTTGAAGGTAGGTTCAGCTCCAAGTTATGTTAAGCGAGTACGAGAAGTAACAACGATTAACCCAGTATCGCCACCAATCGGGATACTAGAGCATGTCGAAATTGAGCCTGTCAGACGCGTACTGGCTCCAGGTGATATTGTGGTTATGGTGAGCGATGGTGTTACAGATGTTGTTCATGGTGCTGACAAGGAGAATTGGGTAGCTAATTTCCTCCGCCGCACAGGCAGTGAACGTCCGCAAGATATTGCCGACAGGTTATTATATCAGGCCATGCAATTGTCTGGTGGCATAGCCAAGGATGATATGGCTGTACTGGTAGCTAAGGTAGCGGAAAGACCAGGAATTGTTCAATGAATGTTGTAAAAAAGCAATTTCCAGACTATTAATCTGGAAATTGCTTTTTTACAGGTTTGGAGCTGGCTTCTCAAAGCCTACAAGCGGAATACGTTTATAAGGTAATTTTACTAACAGTTGCTCGGTGAGATCTTTAAAAATCACATCTGTATTTGTATCGACGCTTTCTGATTCTCTGTCGTATTTGACTACTTTAATTACATCATACCTCTTTAATAGGGCAGAGTAAGCATAACATTTCAACAAGATATCAGAGTCAATATATGTTTCATCATACCAAAAAGAATGTACTCTATCTTGTCTGACTTGCGACAATTCAACAACAACTACAAGGTCAGCAGATAGGTTATTGGCAAGCTCTGCCATGCTTTTTTCATCAGTTAAACGGGATCTTTTATGTTCAACTAAATAGGTGCTGGTGCCTTTTTTCACCGTATCATCAGGCAACAATGAATAATAGGGGTACTTGAAGGGCTTTTTTATGGTGTTCTGTATTATTTGAACATCATCGCTATATTTGAAGTTGGCTGTGTTAATCGGCGGTAAAACGGCCACGGTGATTGGTTCGATTGCAAAAGCGGGAAGAGCAGCAGCACAAAGGCTTAGCAATACGAGTATTACTTTAACGGAAGACATTTCAAGTTGTCGAGTATACATTGTGGAACTCAGTCCTTTCGAATATAGTTGGTAACTTATTTTATTATACATTATTGCGCAAGTTACTTATGCATAATTATGAAATGTTATGACATACTAGGAATTGCAGGTGGCCTAAACGGTATCTGATATGTGCAGAAATATTGTGATTGTAGCATTTTGTTGAGTTTAAGGAGTTGAGTAACTTGAAAATATATCTCGTTATACTGGCAGTAGATTTATACACAGGTGTGGGAACATGAGCGTGCGTGTGGGCGTGCCACAAGGGCTATTGCATTTTCAGTATGGAACTGTATTGGAACGTTTTTTATCTGAATTAGGAGCTGAGGTGGTATTATCTGGTGAAACCTCGCGGCACACACTTGATTGTGGGAGTGTTCTTGATGAGATGTGTTTGCCGGCAAAGGTTTTTTTCGGTCATGCCTGTTGTTTGCGTGATAAGGTAGACTATTTGTTTTTGCCACGGATTGTGAGCATCAGACAGGGGCAGTACACCTGCCCTAAAATTATTGGTATGCCTGATGTGCTCAGAAACAATGTGGGTCAGCTGCCGCCCATCATTGATACAAATATTGATATGCGGCAAAAAAGCAGGCAGTTGTACCACGCTATTGTTACTGTAGGTCAGTTGTTGGGTTGCAGTGTAGCGACTAGCCTATATGCTTGGTTTCGGGCTTGGCAGTATCGAGCACGAATCCAGCCTGTGGAGTGTGCGTATGATGGTCGGCCACGGCTTGCGCTTATCGGTCACCCGTATATTATTTATGATCGCCAGGTTAGTCTGGGCACTTTGGAAAAATTGAAAAAACTAGGGATGCATGTTTTTACTCCGGAAATGGTGGAGTTTGAGGAAATTAATCGCGCTGCGGCAAGACTGGAGAAAAAACTTTTTTGGTCTAATAGTCATACGATTGCTGGTGCGGCTATGGCGCTCATGGCGGGGAAACGTCCCCTAAGTGGTATTATTTTTATGACTTGCTTCGCGTGTGGACCGGACGCGATGGTAGGAGAGCTTATTCGGCAACAAGCGAGTTACTTGAATATCCCCTGCATGCAGCTGTCACTTGACGAGCATACAGCAGAGGCTGGGTTAGTCACACGGCTAGAGGCCTTTACTGACATGGTTAAGCGGAGGAAAAATACATGCTTGTAACTTTTCCTCATATGGGTACATTGAGTATTGTCTTAAAAACACTATTTACTCAGTTGGGATGTCAGGTTTTGGTGCCACCGCCGATTACCAAACACACACTAGAACTCGGGATACGGGTTTCACCAGAAACGGTATGCCTGCCGTTTAAACTGACCTTAGGCAATTTTATTGAAGCCCTGGAGCAAGGCGCTGATACAATTATAACTTGTGGGGGCGTTGGTCCTTGCCGTCTAGGATATTATGGGGTTATTCAACAAGGGATTTTGCAACAGTTAGGTTATCAGTTTCGAATGATTACGGTAGAGCCCAACTTGATAGAAGCTTATCGGCAGCTAAAGGTTGTTGCTCCTCATACGAGTTGGCGTCAAATATACAAGGCCTTTCAGTTGGCAGGTGCCAAGATGAATCTATTGGATGATATTAGTTGTGAGGTTAACCAGCTCAGGGCAGTTGAATCTGTACGTGGTTCGGTGAATAAGCTATGGGAACAAGCTGTTCAGGACATTGATCTGGCAGAAAGTTGCCAGGAGCTCAAGGTCTTGCGGGCGGAATTGTTGCAAAAGCTACAGGCGGTCACAGTAGTTCAAGTGGTACAGCCATTACGGATTGCGATAGTGGGAGAAATCTATGTAATGTTGGAACCTTTTGTTAATCAGAATATCGAGCGGTGCCTTGGTGACATGGGGATTGAGGTCTCCAAGACATTGCTTTTAAGCGATTATGTCAAAGGTCAGTTGCTGAAACGCAAAAGTTATTTGGAATTATACCAAAGACTCGAGGCCATGGCCGAACCCTATCTGGGGCATTCTGTTGGTGGCCATGGTCTGAAAAGTATTGCATATACTATTTTGAAAAAACAACAGGGGTATGATGGAATTATCCAGGTATATCCATTTGCCTGCATGCCAGAGGTGGTAGCCAAGAATATTTTGCCTAAAGTTAGTCAGGATATTGATATGCCGGTACTTACACTGGCCTATGATGAGCAGACCGGTGAGGCGGGTATTAGGACAAGACTGGAAGCCTTTATAGATTTATTAAAATATCGGCAGACTAAGCTGTTAGGTATATAGGCAAAGGCACTGAGCTACAGGGCGAATAAGCCCTGTTCCTTTTTTACGCAGCAAAACGCTAGCATAAATGGTAGCGTGAGGCAGGAAAATTTAGCTTGTGGCGCGAATGGAAAACTAAAATGCCAACATAGACTAAGGCAAGTAGGAAGCCGGGGATAGTAAATGCTTGATAAGGTAAAGACATGGATTAACAACTACCAGCTTATTAAGCCAGGCAGCCGGATTTTGGCCGCCTGTTCAGGGGGACCGGATTCGCTGGCCCTGGTTCATATTTTGCATAGGCTGAAAGCTGAGTATGGTTTTAGTGTGGCTGTGGCCCATGTAAACCACATGCTGCGGCCAGAGGCGGCAGAGGAAGCTGAATTTGTTGAGGCTTTTGCAACTAGTCTTGGACTAACGTGTTCAGTTACGAACATCAATGTATTAGCCTATAGTAAGGCCAATAAAATATCCTCACAGGAGGAGGCCGCGCGGCTGCTTAGGTATCAATACTTGCGCAGGATTGCTGCCGAGTGGGGCGGGGCACAGATTGCCACAGGTCATCACCGTGATGACCAAGTGGAAACAGTGCTGCTTAATTTCTTACGGGGAGCAGGTAGTGGGGGGCTGAGGGGGATGAAACCGCTAAACGGTGATGTTATGCGCCCACTACTTGCTGTCAGTCGACCGGAGATTGAGGCTTATTGTGAGGAACAGGGGCTGCAGCCGCGGCATGACAGCACAAACTTTACGACAGAGTATCGAAGGAACCGGATTAGATTAGAGCTATTGCCTGCTTTGGAGGAAAGTTACAACCCAGCCATCAGGGAGGCCATCTGGCGGTTGGCTTCGCTGGTAGGAGCTGAACACGACTATATTCGCGGAGAAGCTGCCAAGCTCTGGGGGAAGGTGGCGACAGCGGGTGACAGCATCACTATTGAAAGCCAGGGGTTAGCCGCCTTGCCCGCAGCATTGCAGCGAGAGTTAATTAGGCAGGCAATTGAGAAAAAACGAGGGGCACTAACAGGAATAAGCTTTGAGCATGTGGAAAAATTACTGACTATGGCGCTCTCAGGTACGGTAGGTTCTTTGCTGACTTTGCCTGGCGGGCTTATTGCCAGAAAAACGTATACAGGTCTTGTGGTGGAAAACGGCGTTTTGTATCAACCCCAACCTGTACCTGCAAAAAGGGTTGAGCCAGTGGCACTTGTGGTGCCTGGTAGTACGACTATTGGTAGTAGTACAATAGTGGCAGAACTGGTGACAGCACTGCCGCTAAAAAAGGGGGAAAATACCGCAGTCTTCGATCTTGAGAAACTGACCTTGCCGCTTATTGTGCGGTCACGATTGCCTGGTGATAGATTTCGTCCCATGGGACTCAATGGCAGCAAAAAACTCAAAAAATTTCTTATCGACCATAAGGTTCCTGAAGCGGTGCGCGACGATGTTCCTATTGTTGTTGACCAACAAGAAATTATCTGGGTGGCCGGCTACCGCCAAAGTGAGCATGGGCGGATTGATGAAACTACAAAAAAATTTTGCAGCTTAGCATTACTAAACGGGAGGAATTTTGAATATGAGTAATAATATGATGGATGACCTGGAAAAGATATTATTTAGTGAGACAGAAGTTGCTAGTCGAATTAAAGAATTGGGTGAAGCTATTACCAAAGATTACGCAGGCAAAGAAATATTAATGATTGGCGTTTTGCGTGGTGCCGTAATCTTTATGTCAGATTTGGCCCGCTCCATCAAATTACCGGTAGCCATTGACTTTATGGCTGTATCCAGCTATGGGGCTGCGACTTCCTCTAGCGGTGTTGTCCGGATTTTAAAAGATCTTGATGAGGATGTGGAAAATAAGCATGTGCTTATTGTGGAAGATATTATTGACTCAGGACTGACTTTAAACTACCTTATGGATAATTTATGGTCTCGTAAACCTGCCAGCATTAAGATTTGTACGCTTTTAAATAAGCCTGATCGCCGTAAGGTAGAGGTTCCGATTGCCTACAATGGTTTTACTATACCTGATTACTTTGTTGTGGGCTATGGCTTGGACTTCGCGGAAAAATATCGCAATTTCCCTTTTATCGGCGTACTTAAACCAGAAGCGTATGAGGGATAAATGTTTTTCCTTAATTGTCAATTTTTATTTAGTATGCTATAATTATGCGATATGAATGCTACCATGTCTCTAATGCCGTTTCTATGGTCCAGCGAGAGGAGGCTGCTTGTTGAACAAGTTTTTCCGAAATGTCAGTTTTTATTTGTTGATTATCATTATAGCCATATCGATAATCGACTACTATTCATCACGGACGACACCCAAACAGGAAGTTAGTTACACTCAATTCCTGAAACAAGTTGAAGATCAACAGGTTGAGCGGGTAACCATTGTCGAGAATACCATTCGCGGCAAGTTAAAAGATGGTCAGGAGTTTTCTACTATTACTCCAGACGATCCGACGCTAATCAACCAACTGAGGGAAAAGGGTGTTGATATTAAGGCGGAACAGCCGCCGCAGCCACCGTGGTGGACGACAATCTTTTCATCTATTTTACCAATTCTCTTGTTAATAGGTGTGTGGTTTTTTATCATGCAGCAAACACAGGGTGGCGGTAACCGGGTTATGTCTTTTGGTAAATCCCGGGCCAAACTGCATGGTGAGGATAAGACTAAGGTTACATTTAGCGATGTGGCTGGAGCCGATGAAGCCAAGCAGGACTTGGAAGAGGTCGTTGAATTCTTAAAGCACCCTAAAAAATTCAATGATTTAGGGGCACGTATCCCTAAAGGTGTACTTTTATTTGGGCCTCCAGGCACAGGTAAAACACTGTTAGCCCGTGCGGTAGCTGGTGAAGCCGGCGTACCTTTCTTTAGTATCAGTGGTTCCGATTTTGTGGAAATGTTTGTTGGTGTTGGTGCGTCTAGGGTGCGGGACTTGTTTGAACAAGCCAAGAAAAGTGCGCCCTGCATTGTGTTTATCGACGAGATTGATGCTGTTGGCCGTCAGCGGGGCGCTGGCCTAGGCGGTGGTCATGACGAGCGTGAGCAGACGTTGAACCAATTACTTGTAGAGATGGATGGTTTTGGCGTTAATGAAGGCATTATTATTATTGCCGCTACCAACCGTCCGGACATTCTTGACCCGGCACTCTTGCGTCCTGGTCGTTTTGACCGCCAGATTGTGGTTGACAAACCGGATGTCAGAGGTCGTCAGGAAATACTCAAGGTGCATACAAAAGGCAAACCCATCGGCGAGCAAGTTGATCTTGATGTTTTGGCGCGGCGCACCCCTGGTTTTACGGGTGCTGACTTAAGCAACCTGGTTAATGAAGCGGCACTGCTAGCAGCTAGGCGCAGTAAACGGCGCATTGACATGCCGGAAATGGAAGAAGCTGTTGAACGGGTCGTAGCCGGGCCTGAGCGCAAATCCAAGGTTATCAGTGACAAGGAAAAAAGGCTGACTGCGTATCATGAAGCTGGTCATGCTCTTGTTGGCATGATGCTTACCCATACTGATCCTGTGCATAAAGTATCTATTATTCCCCGTGGACGGGCTGGCGGTTATACGTTGATGCTGCCTAAGGAAGACCGTTACTATGCTACCAGGACTGAACTATTAGAGCAACTTAATACGCTTCTTGGTGGACGGGTTGCTGAAGCTGTTGTATTGGGTGAAATCAGTACTGGCGCACAAAATGATTTGGAACGTGCTACTGATTTGACACGTAAGATGATTACCGAGTACGGTATGAGTGAAGTATTAGGGCCAATCACCTTTGGTCGCCGTCAAGAACAACAGGTTTTCCTCGGACGGGATATTTCTCGGGATCGCAACTATAGCGAAGAAGTAGCCTCCTCAATTGACAAAGAAGTTCGGCGGTTGATTGAAGCAGCTTACACTAAAACCGAAGAAATGCTCAAAGAAAATATTGATAAATTGCACCTGGTTGCTAATGCGCTTTTGGAACACGAGACACTGGAAGGTGATCAATTAGCGCAACTGTTAAACGACGGTAAGATAACTGAAAAAGCAAAAGATAGTGATGATAATCCGCCGCCTGCTGATATAATACCACCAGTTACGGCCCAACCTGATCCTAATGATGATAGCGGGCCCAAAATTGTTTATAGTTTTGGCTTGGTTGAATCACGCTATTGATGTCAAAAACAGCAGGGGCTTCCCCTGCTGTTTTCTATATATTTTGCAGTAAAAATTGTTTGGACAAGGAGAGATACTTTGAAGAGGCTGTTTGCTTTTATTCTTATCATGCTATTATCTTCTGGTATTCTACAGGCTGCACCAGCTGTTTCACCAGTGGAATACGAAAAGGGTGTAGTGGTATTTGTTGGCCCGCTTGATCAATCCACGCAGAAACAGTATCAGATGGGCAAGGGCGAGTTGGTCAGTATTCAGTTGAAAAGCGGTCCAGAGGCTGGCACGGTTGTGGATACGTTTAACTTTGTCTCAGAACGTTCCCCGTATGAAATCAGAGTCAAACCTGGCGATAAGGTCATTGTCGCAGTTACCCATGATTTTGGTAAAGTTAGTTATCATGTCAGCGATTTTGACCGCTTTGATTATGTGTATATATTGGCCGGGTTATTCGTACTGGCACTAGTGGTATTTGGCGGTTTTATTGGGATCAAGTCGGTATTAGTTATTGCGTTTTCTATGCTGGTGATATTTAAGTTTTTCATTGGACAAGTGATGATTAACCACTACAGCCTGACATTGCTAACACTGGTGGTAGCTGCAGTTATTGCTATGGCTACCCAACTTGTGGTCAGTGGTTTTTCCAAAAAGACACTGGCTGCTGTATTGGGCACTATCGGTGGAGTGGCGGTAGCGGGCTTGTTGTCGATATTGTCTATTAAACTTATGCATTTGACAGGCTTAGACTCCGAAGAAGCTATGGTGCTTAAGGCTTCAGTGTTGTCGGGGATTGACTTTCAAGGGGTATTGTTTGCCGGTATGGTTTTTGGTGCACTGGGTGCTGTTATGGATGTCACAATCTCCATTGCTTCGGCAGTATATGAAGTAAAAAGTGTTCATCCGGCCATTAATTTTAAAGAATTAGTGCGGGCTGGCATGAATGTTGGGCGGGATATTATGGGTACCATGTCTAATACCTTAATTTTAGCCTATGTTGGTAGTTCGTTACCATTGATGCTGCTTATCGCTGCCCAACAAAATGCGCCTATGCTAAAAATATTAAACCTGAATATGATTGTAACTGAGATTGCGCGGGCATTAACGGGCAGTATCGGACTGATTTGTGCTATACCGCTAACCGCAATTATCACAGCTATGCTGCTAAATAAAAAATAAAGAGCAGAGCGAGGGAAAATGTATGGATTGGATTAAACCAGGCCGGGCTACAGGGCTTGGCAGCTTACCGTATCAGGATGAATTGACAGCAATCAGACTAATTGCCACGGCGATGCCGCATTGGCCGCATTGGCCGCAGCTACCGACCAAGATGCCAGAGCAGGGTTTTGTTGTGCAATATGTTCAGCCGCTCATTAAACTAGGGGTATTAAAGGTTCCGCCATTAAAGGACCCCGTGTTTTGCCGCATGGAGACCGACTGGGATGCGAATGCGGCTGCCTTTTATGAGGAATATATGGCATTTCTTACAGATGAGCCTACTGCCGGGCAGACATTTGCTTTAACCGGGGAAGCTTTCGCTGGTATGGAGAGTTTCCTGAACAACTTTACCAATTTTTTTCCGCAAGCAGAAGGTGTGAAGGGGCATGTCAGCGGGCCGCTGACAGTGGGATTACAGATTAAGGATGAGCGGGGACGGGCTTGTTTTTATGATGAGAGAATGTCAAAGTAGGGGTACATGCCTGTGCGGGTATTGATTGGTCCATTTTGTTTGCATTACCTGTGGATGTAATAAGCTTTGATGCCTATCACTATTTTACTGGTATGGCATTACAGGCAGAGGGGTTGGCTGGATATTTGAGTCGGGAGGGCAAGCTGGCCTGGGGTCTTGTGCCCACTTCGGAGGAGGCGTGGCAGGAAACGCCGGAATCTATCGTAGTGCGGTTTGAACAGCAATGCGCAGAGCTAGCTGACCGTGGCGTTGACAGCACCGCTTTGCGGCAAAATATCATTTGGACACCTAGCTGTGGAACGGGAGCGCTGCCTGTCGCGTTGGCAGAGCATATCTATGATTTGACTAAAAAGATTGTCGCCAAGGTATCGGCGTGATTAATTATAATCTCGATGTTAAGTATAAGGATAACAATATGATTTAGGGGGGGATTAACCCTTGCGGACAGCGATACTTGAATTGCTTAAGCGTAATGGCGGAGAGTACATCTCAGGTGAGGAGCTTTCGCGCAACCTTAATGTGTCACGAACGGCGGTATGGAAGCACATTCGAGCTTTGAAACAAGCTGGCTATGACATTGAAGCCCATTCCCGTCTGGGTTATGCGTTGCGGCAAAATACTGACAGGCTATTGCCTGATGAGATCAGAGTGCAGTTAACTAGCACTATATTGGGGCAGGAAATTCACTATTTCAGTGAGGTGGATTCGACCAATACCGAGGCTAAAAAACTGGCAGCAAACGGTTGTCCGGAAGGAACCATCGTTGTGGCTGAAGCCCAGTCTACCGGGCGTGGTCGCCTTTCTAGGGGATGGTTTTCACCTTTTGGTCAAGGGATTTGGCTGTCTGTTGTGCTTAGGCCGCCATTTGGTCCCATGGATGCTGCCAAATGTACGCTGATGGCAGCTGTGGGTGTAAACCGTGCTATCAATGCGGTGACAGGTATCGGCTGTGGCATTAAATGGCCTAATGACATCTTGTGGAATAATCGCAAAGTGGTGGGGATTCTTACTGAGATGAGTGCTGAAATGGATGTTATCAATTATGTAGTTATCGGTATGGGGATTAACGTTAGTATTGAGGAGTTCCCTGACGAATTTGCCGCGTCAGCTGTCTCCCTGTCGGTTGCTGCTGGACGATCAATTTCTCGGGTGAAGTTGTTAACCACCATTTTGGCTGAATTAGAAAATGCATATATACTTGTCAAAAAATCTGGTTTTGCGCCAGTGCTTGCAGCTTGGCGGCAAGAATCGATTACACTGGGACAACAGGTGAAGGTCCAGGGGTTTGAGCGCAGCTTCACTGGCTTGGCTGTTGACATTGATGCTGATGGTGCGCTTTTAGTAAAAACATCACAAGGTGTTGAGCGGGTAGTAGCTGGGGATGTGTCTATTCGTCCGGCGGGGTCGCTATAACTACTAGAGGTATGCACGTATATTGTCGGTTGTGTCGCGGAACACTGTGAACTGACATATAAAACCATAACCTTCGCCATGCTTGCTGGCCTAGCAGTTATTTATGGATTGGGGTTAGCAGGCTTTAATATTTACAATTTCCCTGCTTTTAGGTACAATTATAGCGATTAAGGAGCAAGGCTGCTTCGCGCTAGTTGCAGTTAGGTAGCTCATACAGGGGGATTTTCTAATGCTGTTAGTAATTGATGTTGGTAATTCCAATATTGTTGTAGGAATGTACGAGGGCGAAGAACTACTCTATCACTGGCGAATTTCCACAGATCGCCAAAAGACCGGTGATGAGTATGGTATGTTGCTTAATAATCTATTTGCGTACCGCGGCCTGAAAATGGAGAATGTGGACGCGATTGTGATTTCTTCAGTTGTGCCACCGTTGGATGTGCCTCTGACCAAGATGTGTCAACGGTATTTTAATGTTAAGCCACTTGTGGTGGGGCCGGGGATTAAGACCGGTATTTGTATAAAATATGAAAATCCGCGCGAAGTGGGCGCAGACCGGATTGTTAATGCCGTTGCCGCCTATGCCAAATATGGCGGGCCACTTATTGTTGTTGATTTTGGTACAGCCACTACTTTCTGCGTTTTGGCTGAGAATGGGGATTACTTGGGCGGAGCGATTGCGCCAGGTATCTGGATTTCTACTGAGGCTTTGTTTCAACGGGCGGCCAAACTACCGCGCATTGAGCTTATTAAGCCTAAGAGTGTCATTTGTCGCAACACGATAAATAGTATGCAGTCAGGCATTATCTACGGGTTTGTGGGACAAGTGGATGAAATTGTCCGCCGGATGTGCGCTGAACTAGAGCGGGAGGTCACTGTTGTGGCCACAGGCGGCCTGGCTAATCTAATTGCTAAGGAGTCTCATACTATTGATAAAGTAGACACTTTTCTGACGTTAGAAGGTCTTAGACTTATTTACGAACGTAATCGCTAGAAATTTTATTTGTAGCTGTAGTTCAGGAGGCGGTCAATTATGGCCGCTTTTCTTTCACTTGTTTAGGAGGGACCTATGCATATCGGTGAAATTTTATTGGCGAATCCCGTTATTCTGGCTCCGATGGCTGGGGTTACTGATTTGCCGTTTCGTTTGTTGGCTAAAGAAATGGGCTGTGGCTTAGTGTATTCTGAGATGGTGAGCGACAAAGGCTTGATTTATGATAATGCTCATACGAAAAAAATGTTGGCGATAAAGGAACAGGAACGACCAGTAGCTTTGCAGATATTTGGTTCAGAACCTGAGAGCATGGGGCAGGCGGCCAAAATTGTTGCTGGTGCGGGTGCTGATATTATTGACATTAACATGGGCTGCCCGACACTTAAAATTGTTAAAAATGGTGAGGGGTCAGCGCTTATGCGTAAACCTGAGCTTGCTTACCGGATTATTGCTGCTGTTGTAGCAGCGGCAGGTAAGGTCCCGGTTACTGTGAAATTTCGCAAAGGCTGGGACGAAAAGTCAGTGAATGCTGTAGAGATTGCTAAACTGGCAGAACAAGCTGGAGCCGCAGCTGTCAGCGTTCACGGGCGTACCCGGGAACAATTTTACTCTGGCTTTGCGGACTGGAACAGTATCAGGGAGGTAAAAAAGGCAGTCCGGATTCCGGTCATTGGCAACGGTGATATCCGTACACCACAAGACGCCAAGCGTATGTTGACGGAGACTGGTTGCGATGGCATAATGATAGGGCGGGGAGCCCAAGGGAATCCCTGGATATTCCGTCAAGTTGCCCATTACCTCGCAACAGGCGAAGTATTACCACCACCTGGACTTAAGGAACGGATCGACATGCTGCTTAGACATCTCGATATGCTTGTCGAACACAAAGGTGAATACATCGGCATTCGCGAAATGCGCAGTCATGCTGCCTGGTACACCAAAGGACTTCCCAAATCAGCCGAGCTAAGGCTCAAGTTTAACCAGGCAACAAGCAGAGAAGATTTTATTCGCATTATGGAAAACTACCGTGATGGTATAAATTAAAAAAATATAATGTGCAAAGACCGGAAAACGATTAGAAATGTCCAGATGCGAGGCGCGACGAGGACGTGACCGCAGTCGTACTGGGAAGTACGTCGGAGGGAACGCCCGCAGGAGCAACGAAGCAGGTGGGCGTTTATAATCGTTTTCCGCTGGGGGATAAGAATGCATATGCTCATCATGCCTGTCGCCAACGGCGTATTGCCAAGGCCGCAAGGTGGAACAATTACCGGGATGTTTATCATTGAAAATGGCGGTCAGCTACTGCTAGATGTAGGGGTTGGGAGGGAAATCCTTATCTGTCCCTGGGTTGTCGTTACCTTTATTCGAATGATATTGAATACATCAACCTAAAAAAGATGCGTAAGGAATACCCGGCTATCTCAGGTGCCGGGTGGACACCGCAGGGAGGATATACTGAGTTTCGGGATAAAAGTGATATACCTGTGACCATTTATGGTGCAGATATTGAGTCAGGCGAGCAAATCAGCATAACGGCTAACTTGGGTGGATTGGTTGAGTTGGAACAAGCCCATACGATTGAACACTCGGTTATTCGGGCGCTGACTACGTACGGATTGTGCACGGCACGAACATTGGTTGAAGCTATGGGCCGGGAAACCGATGAGTTAAAAAAATCAGTAGAGTTTAGTATTAAACATACCATGCCGGAAGCAATTGGTTTGACAGCTAGTGGAGCCTGTGGGAATCCGATGACTAATTTGGCTCAATTTTATTTGGCACAAGAGTTTGTTAGCAATATTGAGGCCGGTAAGTCACTTAATGAGTCCATTGACAAAGCTCGTCGTACGACAATGTCACAGCTTACTGACGACATTGGTATTACCATGAATCAAGGAATTCGCGTGCTGCAAGGCCTTAAAAAGGGTATGGCTCATGATGATACTGTTTTAAAGCTGGAAACATATAAAAGAGTAATTAGCCGTTTTCCCTTTGAACCTTGGGAATAACGGCTTTTCTTTATTCTTGGTGCGATATAGCTCCTATTTTTCGGTAAACTTGTTATTTGATAAAGTTGATGCTAAAATATGTATGTACACAATGTTGTGCACATATACTACAGGGGAGATGAACGAGCCATGTTGCTTCGTATTGGCGACAAGATTGTTGATCGACAGAAAATTCATCACACTGTTGACAGAATTCTTGAATTGCGGCGAAATGGCTTATCACAGCAAGAGGTGGCAGGTCAAATTTGTGTTGATCGCACCTTTGTTTCACGCCTCGAGGCAATTGGCGAGATTCGTAAAGGTGGTCGTGTAGCGCTCATTGGCTTCCCTATAAAAAATTGTCAGGAGATATATACTGTAGCCAGACAAGAAGGCGTTGATTTTTGCCTGGTTTTGTCTAATCAGGAACGCTTGGATTTTGTTCAAACCAAAAGTGGCGTCGAATTATTTAATACTATTATGGAGATAATCGCCAATGTCCATAAATATGACATAGTAATTATTATTGGCTCAAATATGCGTATTAAATTAATGGAAACCTTACTTGATAAAGCAGTAATCGGTATGCAAATTGGCGAATCGCCGATTTCTGAAGATAAATATGTCAATCCAGAAGATATTTGTGCGCTTATTAGGCAGCTGAGGTTTTAACCAGGAGGATACAAGGATGAAACAGGTGGTAAGCATCAGTCTGGGTTCATCAAAACGTAATAGCACGATTATTACTGAATTTGGTGGTCAACAGTTTCAAATTAAGCGAATTGGCACTGATGGAAATAAACAGGTGGCTGCAGGCCTTATCTGCGAGCTGGATGGCAAGGTGGATGCAATTGGTCTTGGTGGTACTGATTTATATATTTATGCTGGGAAAAGGCGATATACCTTCCGGGAGTCCGCGGCATTAGCTGCTAATGCTAAGATAACACCAGTAGTTGATGGCAGCGCTATCAAGAATACATTGGAGCGCCGGGTAATACCTTATCTTAGTACTAAATACGGTTTTGAATTTAAAGATAGCCAGGCGCTTATTGTGTGTGCGGTTGACCGGTTCGGGTTAGCCGAAGCTTTAGCGGGTGCGGGTAGTAAAACCGTATTTGGCGATTTAATGTTCGGCCTGGGATTGCCAATCCCCATTACTACTTTAAGCGGTCTGGCTTGTTTGGCTAAGTTGATAGCTCCTGTTATTACCAAGCTGCCTGTTAGTTTATTTTATCCTACAGGTAATAAGCAAACCCAGGTAACACCTAGATTTGAAAAATATTTTCACCGTGCGTCTATAATTGCTGGCGATTTTCATTTTATCAGGCGTTACATGCCAGACACAATGAAAGATAAGCTGATCATTACCAATACGGTAACGCAAGAAGATGAAGCTTTGCTAAAAGAGCGTGGGGTTGCTGCCTTGGTAACGACTACGCCAGAAATGGGTGGACGATCTTTCGGCACCAACATATTAGAAGGAGTGTTGACGGTCTTGTCTGGTAAACACCCAACTCAGCTAACGGTTGAAAATTATTTGGAGCTTATTGAACGAGCAGGAATTGAGCCAAGGTTTAAAAAACTTACATAAGGAGGCGCTTGTATTTGCAAAAGTTTGCTTTTGTAGTTCATCCCTTGGAAGCCAGCGATTTTAGTCGGAAATTTTCGTTTACCCGTACTTGGCCTGACAGGTTAGTAGAAGGTATTATCAAATACATACCGCCGTTCAAAGTTTCGCACATTAGCGGTATTGATTCCGGACATAATAAGGCAGAAGGCTGGTTTGTCGGGTGTCCTCTGACATCTCGCCAAATGGTTGCTATGCCTGAATCATATGTAATTAATAAAATTATTAAGACTGGCAAGGTAGCTGAAAAACTTGGAGCCAAAATTCTGGGTCTTGGTGCGTTTACTTCTGTTGTCGGTGACGCAGGCATAACAATAGCCAAAAACTTAAAAATTGCCGTAACAACAGGCAACAGTTATACCGTAGCTACTGCATTGGAAGGTACGCGTCAAGCAGCAAAAACAATGGGAATTGACTTAACGCGGGCTAATGTACTTATCTTAGGGGCTACTGGGTCTATTGGCGCGGCATGTGCTCAAATTTTAGCCCGGGAAGTACGATACTTGACACTGGCAGCCCGGGATGAGGTTAAGCTTGAAAAACTTGCCAAGCAGATTTTGAAAGCTACAGGATTAGCCGTTCGGGTAACAGCTAATACTAAACAAGCCATTAGAAATGCTGACATTGTAGTAGCTGTAACCAGCGCTACTGATAGCATAATTGAGCCTGAGGACTTAAAAGCAGGCGCTATTGTCTGTGACGTAGCCAGGCCGCGTAATGTCTCGCGACGGGTAGCCGAACTACGCAATGATGTACTTGTCCTTGAAGGCGGGGTCGTAGAGGTGCCTGGAGATGTAGACTTCAGACTAAATTTTGGGTTTCCGCCGCAAACCGCCTATGCATGTATGGCTGAGACCATGATATTAGCGTTAGAGGGTCGCTATGAAAACTTTACGTTAGGACGGGATTTAACGGTTAAACAAGTGGAAGTCATTGATAAATTAGCAGCTAAACATGGTTTTAAATTGGCAGGGTTTCGCAGCTTTGAACGAGCTGTTACCTTACAGGAGCTTGCAGCCATTAAAACCAATGCTCTAGCAAAAACTTCGCAGATTCAGAAAGGAGTGCTTTAGAAAATATTGACAAAAGACGTTTTTATGCCTATAATAATGAAAAATAGAGGATGCTGCACACAACGTTAGGGTGCCTCTTACCAGTAACAGTGTCAAGTTCTACTTGGCACTATTTATATTGTCTAATTCCTGCGTATCAAAATTTTTTCAACAAGAGGGCAATTTTAAAAACAAAATGAATACACTATCTACAAAGAAAAATTTATAATATTTGCAAAATATTTTTAGCAAATAGCTAAATAAGAGGAGAATGAACCATGGAAAAAGACGTTATGCTTACCATTGACGGACTGAAAAAGTTAGAGCAAAAGCTGGATCATCTAAAATCAGTTCGCCGCCGGGAGGTAGCTGAACGTATTAAGCAAGCAATTGAATTTGGCGATATCAGTGAAAACTCGGAGTATGAAGATGCTAAAAATGAACAAGCATTTATCGAGGGCGATATTCTTACTTTGGAAAAGATGTTGCGTAATGCCAAGGTAATTGATGAAGGCGAAGTGGGCACAGACATTGTTGCCTTAGGATCAACTGTCAAACTTAAGGATTTGGAGTTTGACGATGAATTCGAATATACCATTGTTGGCTCAGCTGAGGCTGATCCGACTGAACTTAAAATTTCCAACGAATCGCCGGTTGGGCAGGCTATAATTGGCCAAAAGGTTGGTAGTGTTGTAGAAGTTAATGTGCCAGCAGGGATGCTCAAATATGAAATTATGGAGATCAGACGCCACCACTAAATTTTTAGCTGAGAAAGCAAGACAGGGGAGAAGTTTCATGGCAGAAATAGAAATAGGACAAGATAACAATCTGCAAGCAACCGAGGAACTAAATGAACTCATGAGGGTTCGCAGGGAAAAGATGGATAAAGTTGCCGCTCAAGGAATTGAACCTTTTGGACGCAAGTATGACTTTACTCATCATGCGCAAACAATTATTGATAAGTATGCTGAACTAGAAGGACAAACTGTCCGTATTGCCGGACGTCTCATGGCGGTTCGTGGTCATGGGAAGGCGAGCTTTGGTCATGTAATGGATATTACTGGCAGGATTCAGATTTATTTCCGTCAAGATATATTGGGAGAAACAGCTTATGAGCAGTTTCGCCTCTTAGATATTGGTGATATTGTAGGTATTGAGGGTATAGTATTTACCACACAAAAAGGTGAAATCAGCATAAAAGCAAATCGGTTTGAATTTTTGGCTAAATCATTGCGGCCACTGCCAGAGAAATGGCATGGATTAAAGGATGTTGAGACTCGCTATCGCCAGCGTTATCTTGATCTAATTGTCAACCCAGATGTGCGCAATAATTTTATTATGCGCAGTAAAATCATTCAGGTGGTTCGGCAACAATTAGATGAACGAGGCTTTTTAGAAGTGGAAACACCCATGATGCATCCGATTGCTGGTGGTGCGGCAGCACGACCATTTATTACCCATCATAATGCACTTGATATGAAACTGTACATGCGGATTGCGCCTGAACTGTACCTCAAACGGCTAATTGTCGGTGGTTTTGAAAAAGTATACGAACTCGGCCGGGTATTTAGAAACGAAGGTATTGATATTAAACATAACCCGGAATTTACTATACTTGAGCTTTACCAGGCTTTTGCCGATTACCAGGATGTTATGCGGTTGACAGAGGACGTGGTAGCTGGAGTTGCAGAGACTCTCCTAGGTACAACCAAGATTACTTATCAAGGGCAGGAAATTGACCTTACACCGCCGTGGAATCGACTCACTATGCCGGAAGCCATATTAAAATATTCAGGGGAAGATTTTGGCGTGGTTAAGACAGTGGCTGAAGCTCGTGCCATTGCTGACAAGCTTGGTGTGAAATATGAACAAAAACATGGAATTGGCGGTATCTTGAATAATGTATTTGAAGAGGTTTGCGAGGAGCATCTGATTCAGCCAACCTTTATTATCGGTCATCCTACAGAGATATCTCCCTTAGCTAAACGCAATAAGGATAACCCTGAGATCACTGATCGTTTTGAGGCCTTTATCTTTGGCCGCGAAATTGCCAATGGCTTTTCAGAGTTAAATGATCCTATTGATCAACATGGTCGTTTTGCTGATCAACTGGCTCAACGTATGGCTGGCGATGATGAAGCACATATGATGGATGAGGATTATATTAATGCCCTTGAATATGGTTTGCCGCCTACAGGTGGTTTAGGCATTGGCATTGATCGGTTAGTTATGTTTATAACTGATTCCTATTCGATTAGAGACGTAATCTTATTTCCACATATGCGCCACCGTGAATAGTTGCAAAGGGGCTGACCAATATTATTTGGTTAGTCCCTTTACTGTTGACGGTTGTAAATGATTATGGTAAAATAAATCTCGTTCGATTGACGTCTTTGCAGATATACTTCACAAATAAATGTTGACAAAATTAACTGATGTGTGATAGTATTTAGAAGTCGCAAAACATGCGATTGAAAATTCCAAAAAAAGAAACAAAAAATATATTGACACGTCAAATGTGATGTGATAATATATAAAAGCTGTCGACGCGATGCGAACGACAAAGTGTTCCCTGAAAACTGAACAATGTAAGTAATGCATCATAAAAAGCCAGATGTGCGGTTGTATGTCGCTTGCGACATACAAAACCAAAAACAATTTCTAAATTTGATTTATAGAGCCAACAAATGGCTTCAATAATAATTTATTGGAGAGTTTGATCCTGGCTCAGGACGAACGCTGGCGGCGTGCCTAACACATGCAAGT
>JAGGAA010000208.1 GCA_017889675.1 Bacillota bacterium
TGTAATAAAACCATCGGTAACATGCGCGGTATATAAGTGACAAGAGCCATAGCGCAAACAAGATAAATTAAATTCAATTTGATTCCTCCCTTGCAAAAAATTGTGCACCGATAGCAGCACTGAATACGGTTGCAATAATAATGCCCCAACCATTCGATACCCCTAGCCAATTACTCAAAGAATTGATGATAATGGCCAATAAAGAAACAACCAGTGCTGACTTTGATTTTTTCACCTGGGGAATTAATAGTCCTATAAACATAACATACAAAGCAATCCCCATACTGCTCTTCATTATAGCTGGTAGTCCGCTAGCACAAAAAAGTCCCAGCCAAGTTCCAATATTCCATGAAACAAAGGCGATCGTATTCAGCCCCAATGAAAAATATCTAGGTAAAATTTCCTGACTTTGAAATGAACTTACAGAAAACGTTTCATCAGTAATACCAAAAGATAATAACATTCGCCATTTTCTAGACGCTCGCTTTTCTAATTTTTGCGATAGTGTTGCCGTCATGAGAAAGTGACGTAAATTTAAAATAAAAGTAGTCACGACTATTTCCCACCAAGAAGCGCCTAAAACAATCAAATTGATTCCGATAAATTGGCTAGCTCCTGCATAAATCAACAGAGACATTAAAAAACTTACATAACTAGGAATGCCTACCGAATTTGACAACAGTCCAAAGGCAATTGCAATGGGTATATAGCCCACTGCAATTGGCATGGCAGCTTTAACTCCCCGAAGGAAGTTTTCCTTTTCTGAAACTTGATTCACTTTATTTAACCTCCTGTATTTAGAAGTTATCTAAATAACTACTATAAACAAGTTTTAAAGTAAGCAGTCCCAATTAATCGGACTGCTTACCCTCAACAACATAACGTAAAATCGGATTATTCCGCCACAGTTCATCTAATTTTGCTGGACCGAAATGACGAGTAATTGCTTCGATCATAATATCGTGGCGAATAAATTCAGTAGCAATTAGTACTAATGCCGGATCTTGTGTTTTTACAGCCCATGAAGCTTCACCATTCACAAAATTAGCAATAATCGCTTCCTCTTTATCACGAGCCAAAGTAGTTAACTTGCCGCCAATACGCTCTTTTACAACATCTGCCGTCATATAGTCATGGTGAAATGTAGCCCCTAAACGACAACTTTTATCCCCAAACACCATTGATACTACTTTCACATCGCGGTTTTCCGCTTCTTGCACATTTCGTACTAATACTGAAGCCTGCGGATTCCAAACAGATAACCATAATTCACTTGTTGCTCCATCAATAATACTTAGCATTTCATCCATAACGAGTTGGTAACCATTGATATGTGAAACAACGTCCACTTCTCTAACTTGTTCCAAATCTTTTAGTGATGTATCCAAAAAATTCAAAGTATCATCGATATTTTTACGTATCCTCGCTAGAAATTTTTGAGCAGGTACAGGAGAGTATTTGATAGGATCAGATGGAATGATATAAATAGCTCCCCTGTCATTTAATTTATTTATCACTTCATAAATCATCGACCGTGGAACTCCTGAACGCTTGCTAAGTTCATATCCAGTGACAGGTGAATGCTGTAAAAGTGCGATATATGCCTTAGATTCATATTGAGAAAAACCAATTTTTTGTATTTCGATCAATAGCTGTTCCATGATTCCCCCTGTAGGTGTTATCATTATAACTACTATAAGGCAAATAGAAAAGACTGTCAATGACTTTCTAAATTTAGGACTCATAAAAAGTAACATTATATAGCTACCCTCTATTATTTTAATTATTCACTACTTGTCATGATTTTTTCTCTAATATGAGTTGTCATAGCAAGAATTTTAGACTCGTGCTGTTCCTGTTTATCAGTCTTGTATCTGTTTCGTATAAAGCTAAATAATTTGGCTCCATCTATTTTCCTATTTATACGAATATTTTCATCAGGAAACTTCAACATCCAATTATATCTAGGAAACAGATGGAAATGAAAATGACTGGTTTCTTCACCCAAGCTAAGTATGTAAACCCTGTCAATATCCGATTCACAAATCAGAAATTCAGTTATTCTTTTAGAGATTTGAGCCAATTGAAAAAGTTCATTTTGATTTAATTGTTCTATACTTTCGACATGTCTTATGGGCGAGAGGATAAAATATCCCGCTATATTTATATCTAAACAATGATGTAGAATGATCAACTCATCTTTATAAACAATACCTCCTGGTGGTATTATTCCTTCATTTATAATTTGGCAAGTAAGGCACATTATAGTCACCTTCATTCTACGGCAATTCTTATGCCTTAATATTCAACTACTAATCCTACACCAACATCCTTAAGATCAGCTACCTGAGCTAATTTAATTTTCGAATATGTATCCGTACAATGACATGCATGAATAGTACTGATCTGATTTCTTGTTATGTATTCACTTGTATGAGTTAATTGGTCATGGCTTGGGGTAAGAAGATGGAATCCGCCAATAATATCACATATTTTATCTTCATTACACGCTTTTTTCGCATATTCAACAATATTGCAAATTCCCGAATGCGAACATCCTGTAATTATTACTAAACCTACATCAGACTTATACACTAAAGCAGAATCGTCAAGTACAAAGTCTTCTTTCCATTTACCATCCTTTAGCGTTTCGCCTATTGGATTTATGGCTTCAAATGAATTCTTCCTGTCAATTTCACCCAGGAACATAAGTTTTTCCGACAACATAACCGGTTTCCTACTAAGGTTCAATGGAAAAGTACTTCTTAGTTGGCTCTCAGAAAACATTGAGCCTATTGTAAGCCCATTTTCTCTTTTTTCTAAAAAAGCATCGGGATGTGCGATTATAGTGGGTATTTTTAAATTACGCCCTTCAAATGTGGCTTCTGTGTATAACCGAACTAACTCGCCTATTCCCCAGGTGTGGTCATTATGACCGTGTGAAACAATTATTGCATCTAACGTTAAAAGATCTATACCCATTTTGTTTGCGTTTTTTAAAAATACATCTGAGTATCCTGTGTCAAACAAATATTTCTTCCCTTCACATTCTATAAAATACGATACTCCTGGTTCGCCCAAAAAATATCTATCAATTATTGTATTGTTATCGACTAAAACTGTTAGTTTCATATAGCCTCCATGTAAACTTTAATATTCATATTCAGAGTTCACTAATCATCTCCAATTAAAGTAGAGCCGTAGCTATCAAAAGATTAGCTACGACTCTACTTCTATAATTTATTTCTTTTTCCTGCAATAATACCACTGCGGCTGCGGTGGTTTATTTTTTTTGTCGAAGTAATGAAATAGCGGGTAGGATCTACAATAATTTTATTGAAATAAATTGGAATACATTCAATTTATTTGCAATTGGGTGATTCATCTAAAGAGGGGGGATGGCTATTGCAGTTAGGTAGTTATTTATCCAGGTGACATAATTCTCGCAACGAGAGTTATGTCTTTTTTATTATTAGTTAGGAGGCTAAATTATGAATAATGCCCAAGGAAAAGTTAGTTTACAGCGACAGAACAATACTAACGTGCATGGTGAAAAGTCAACGCCGTTAGCCCTGATCCGTACCATGCGGCCGGAAGAGGCTGCAGATGTATGCCGTTGTGTACACAATTGCTATGGCTTTTCTTATCCCAACAGAGATATGTACGATTCCGAGCGCATAAAAGTCTTAAACCGGGATGGGAATATGGTCTCATATGTTGCAATAGACCATAATAACCGGGTAATTGGACATGCCGCTTTGGAATTGAACACTTATAACCCTATGGTTACTGAATTTGGAAATGCATTTGTGCTGCCGGAATACCGTGGCAGCGGTCTTTTAAATATGTTCGCCGAGGCCTTAGTAGAAGCTGCGACTGAAAAACAGTTAGCAGGGGCTTTTGTCGGATCAGTATGTGCACATCCTTATTCGCAGAAAGCGGCGCATAAAATGAGATTTAGTGATACGGCACTATTTCTCAGTCGTCTGCCGAACATGGAATTCCAACGATTACGCTCTGCCAGCAATCAGAGGGAAAACCTCTTGTATTCGTTTCGGTTTTTCTATCTTAACACAGACATAAATTTATATGTTCCACAACATCATGCCCAAATTATTAAGCGAATTTATCGGAGTTTAGGGCTGCGGTTCACGCTCAAAACGTCTTCGACATATGGCTGTAGTCGGAACCGGTAGGATATATGGCAGGCCGGTTTTCATAGTAGCATTTCAGTCCTCATATTTTCAGCCTGATGCAGTTTTTGACACCATATCAAAAATAGTCGTTTTTTTAGAGCGTGTCTTAGCTGAAAAAAAACCTTTACTTTTTATTCATGATACTCCTGAACTACCAAGAAATAGCGGCAGCACACCTCTTAGCCCTGATTATCTACGTTTACTTACCGACCGCCGTGGCATGGGAAGAGTATATTGCTTACTGGCAAGGTTAGCCGAAATTGTACCTACTGTATCTGTGTTATTGGGAAAAGTGGCGTCGGCACAGGCTTTTCCTGTTGCTTTAAGTAATGCAGCAGTAATGACAAAGTCTGCCGGATTGTGTATGGGACGGCCGGAAGTTGTGCAACAGATGGTGGGGGAAGAAGTTTCGTTTTCCGAAATCGGTGGAGCTGATATTCATAGTATAGTCACTGGAACTGTGGATAAGGTTGTTGAGAATGAGAAACAAGCTATTGATTGGGCACGACGCTATCTTTCGTATTTGCCATTACGGCAGGGCGATTGTATACCAAAGGGGGACTGTTGTCTACCGACAGGCAACATAGCGATGGCCAAAACTATGGTTGGTTTGGGTACACCATTTGACATGCATGAGCTTATCGATAGTTTCATTGACGCCGCTTCTTTGCTGGAACTTAGAGAAGATTATGCACGTGAAGTGATAACCGGCTTAGCAAGAGTAAATGGATTGACACTGGGAATCGTCGCAAGTAATTCCGCAAATAGTGGAGGAATATTATTTGTCAGATCCTGCCGAAAAATTAGTCGTTTTATTTTAATGTGTAATACTTTCGGCATACCGTTACTGTTTTTAGCCGATGTTCCAGGGTTTATGATTGGAGTAGAAGCGGAACAGAGCGGTATTATCAGTGCCGGAGCGGCGCTGTTTTCGGTATTAGCCAAAATAACAGTCAAAAAGATGTGTATTGTGACGCGTAAAGCCTTCACTGGCGGACTGTACGCTATGTGTGGACCAGGTTTCGATACCGATGTATTCCTAGCTTTTCCAGCAGCAAGCATCGGTGTCTATAGTAAGGAAACTTTGCAGCGAATTAACCTTGATCAACAGACGAACACACCGGAAACAGGAGAAAACGTACAACAGTTGCTTGAGCAGGGACTGTTAGATAAGGTAATAGTTCCGGAACAGTTACGCGACACCATCGGCGATTTTCTGACCAATGTATTCAAAAAAGTTGAATAATAGTAAAAAAATTACAGAAAAATTAATTTAGCAGGAGGTGTGTCAGTCATTAGAGAATAAAGAATATATCCAGGCTATAGAGAACTTTCTTCCGTGTATTAGCTAGGTCGTCACGATTACGTTTTGGATGTGATTTTTGATGAAGTTTTTTAATACAATCAAAAAACGATTACTGTTTTGGGCGTGCTTGGCTTGTACAATCACGTATAGTTTTTGTGGAATTTATGTCACGCACACAGTAGAGAAATGGATACGTGATGATTTTGATAAACTAGCCCAGGAGCATGCTGCTCATGTTCAGGATAAAATAAATGAGCAAATCGTAGCTTCTGCTAAGGCAGTTGCCGCCATGCTGGCGAGGGATGAGCGTACCGAAGTGCTGATGCAAAAGTTAGGCGGGGACGTTTATGACCATATGCCTGGAAAAATGACTGACCAGGAATTACAGCATTTCTTTTTATTCCTTGAAACCCATAAAGATGTTTTAGGTGTGGCTATTGCCACTGAGGTGGGAGGTTACCTCCCTTATACCTATGTCCCAATGACTGATCGCTATGATCCGCGGGTGCGGCCATGGTATACGGCTGCGATGGCTACTCCAGGAAGGCCGGTAGTGTCTGATCCATATATGCAGCTTGGTAATAGAATGGTACTGCCTATATCCCATACAGTAGGTCCGTTAGAGAAGCCGACAGGCGTTATTGTCTGGGGTTGGAGTTTAGATACGTTGGCGAATGAACTTAGTGCTAAGCAAATCGGGCACACCGGCCATGTCATGTTACTTAACGAAAACAATAAAATCATCGTTAGCCCTAAATATCCCGCGTGGCTTTTAAAAACGCCGGATAACGTTAATTTATTTGGATTAGACGACCTGGCTACTGCTCATGGGCAAATTAGGCATCTTACTATTGAGGGAATAGACAAACTGGTTTATATTGATGTCCACCCACAAACAGGGTGGAAAGTGTTATGTCTCATTGATGAAGCAGAAGTAGTATCAGCAGTACAGCATGTACTATTACCTATTTGGCTTGCCTTCGGGTTGTCTATTGTTGTTGTTTGCGGCTTGTTACTCTGGCTGGCGAATGATATTTCCCGGCCTCTTACCCGGCTAGCCACTTATGCTCAAACGGTGGCCGGCGGGGGATTCCCAGATGTTGCTCCTTCCAATCGAACTGATGAATTCGGGATACTTTCCCGTAGTTTTACTCACATGGTGAATGAACTTGCTGCTGCTGCCCAAGAGCAGCAACAGTCAAGGAAAGCACTAGAAGAAAAGGAACTTCAGTTTCGCCTGTTGGCAGAGAATGCCGCCGATGTAATATTCTTGTACCGCATTAAGCCTGAATACAGGATGGAATATATTAGCCCGGCTATATTGCCACTTGCAGGCTATAGTCCTAACGAGTTGTATAAGGAGCCGGCGTTGTTCTTTGCCATAGTTAACCAAACAACTATTGAGTCTCAAGTAACAGATTTGTCACGTTGGGGAATAGCTTCTTCAGAATATAGACTAGTTAGTCGAGATGGAAACAAAATCTGGGTTGAGCAAAAATGTGTTGCGGTAGTTGACAATTCTGGAGCTATAGTGGCAATCGAGGGGATTATCAGGGACGTTAGCGAACGCAAGAAAATGGAAGATGAGTTTTCGCGATTTGACAGATTGAATGTAGTCGGGCAAATGGCTGCTAATATTGCGCACGAGGTCCGAAATCCATTGACGGTAATACGGGGCTACTTGCAGCATATCGGTGGCAAAGCTGACTTCACCAAATATCGGGAACAGTTTCTTATGATGGTAAGCGAACTTGACCGTGCAAATCAAATCATTACGGAATATCTTTCGCTAAGTAAGCACGGTTTTGTTGATTTTAAGACCGGAAACCTAAACCAGATTATTGAGGCAATATCACCACTCTTACAGGTCGAAGCCACTAGTAACGAAAAATATCTTAGGTTAGAATTAAGAACTATAGCTGATTTATGTCTTGACGAAAAACAAATACGTCAATTGTTGTTAAATTTAGTGCGCAACGGTTTAGAGGCTTCGCCGCGGGGAGGTACAGTAACCATTCAGACTTATATGAATGACGACCATGTAGTTCTCGCAGTGCAAGATCAAGGGCCAGGGATACCGGTAGATATTTTGGAGAAATTAGGAACACCCTTTGTGACCACGAAAGAATATGGTACAGGGATAGGCCTACCTGTATGTTACCGGATTGCCGATAGTCACCATGGGACTATTCACGTGCGGACGAGTTCAGAAGGTAGCAAATTTAGTGTGCATTTTAGATTGCACGAGAAAGAATAATTGAATCAGTAAAATTAAGTGTGTAAGTTCGAAAGAACTTACACACTTAATTTTTTGGGGGTTGAACTAACTATCAGACATTAGTCAATACTTTGCCTAATGTCTATTTAATGCGTGAATCAGAATCACCAGAACCCCTTAGAGCACAAAACTCCATAGATCATTTCTTCAATTCATTATTATCGAACATTATGTTCTATTTATTCAATTTTATTATTTAGTACTTCTATGATATGATGAATTATAAGAAAATTCCATACAAAATTTGGGTGGTGCTAAACTGATGAAAATAAAGAAAGTGTTGCTTTTTCT
>JAGGAA010000209.1 GCA_017889675.1 Bacillota bacterium
ACTGGCTGATTATAGCAGTATTATTGACATATCTCCCTATGATATTGAGGCTCACTTCCGGCGCGGGATATGTTATTACTATACAGGCCAGTATGAGCTGGGTATCGGCGACGTAGAGCAAGTTCTTGCCGTTCAACCTCAGCATGCAGGAGCCTATTTGATTAAGGGAGTTTGTTATCAAAAGCTGGAACGAAATGTCGAAGCTATTGCAGCCTATAAAAGTTTACTGGCCAATGTGCCGGCAGATAAACAAACGCAAGAAGCCATTGCGGTAGCAAAAAAAATGCTAAAAACGCTAGGGGTAGAGCCATAATGCTAACAGGAAATAGATGCTAATTTCAATAGTAGTATGATAGGAGAGGGTAAAGAATATGCAGAAAAAAATTGCTTTTTATGGTAAAGGTGGTATTGGAAAATCTACGACAGCGGCCAATGTATCTGCGGCTTGGGCTGAACGAGGGTACAAGGTCTGCCAAATTGGTTGTGATCCCAAAAATGATTCGACACGTCTCTTATTAGGGCGGGTCTGTTCTCAGACTGTCCTTGAGATGGTTAAGAAATACGGAGAAGAGGTAAAGAAGGAACAACTTGTGCATATTGGCTTTGGCGGTGTACATTGTGTGGAAGCAGGCGGGCCTGAACCGGGGGTAGGCTGCGCCGGACGCGGTATCATCGTGGCATTGGAAAAGCTGAAAGACTTGCAAGCTTTACCTGAGGATGCCATTATTCTCTATGATGTACTGGGCGATGTGGTGTGCGGCGGCTTTGCTGTGCCCATACGGGAAGGCTATGCAACCGATATCTATATTGTTTCTTCTGGTGAACTTATGTCGCTGTATGCGGCCAATAATATTGCCAAAGGGGTAGCTCGTTATGCCTCCCGGGGGCCAGTGCGGCTTGGTGGTATTATTGGCAACAGCCGGGGTATTGTTAATGAACAAGCATTACTTCAGGAATTTGCGAAAAGTTTAAATACTAGCCTAGTAGCCTATATTCCCAGGGAACGCACGGTTAATAAAGCCGAGATTCATCGTAAGACAGTAATAGAATTCGCGGCAGCTTCGCCGCAGGCGGCTATTTATCGGCAATTAGCCGATTTCATTTGTGAGAATACAGCGCTAAGTGTGCCAACCCCGATGGCCTTTACCGAATTAGAGGAGTTGGTGCTTGCTTATGGTGATGACTAAACAGGCGATAACAGTCAGCAAGCGGGGATCTGCATTATGACAGGCAGGGTTAAAAATAAAGCTGCGTTTTTTGCAGGGATGACTGTACTATTACTGATAGTCATTTTGTTTTCGCTGGCCTGGGGTCAGGTTAGTGTACCGATTGATGCGGCAATGACAGTTATCGGGAAGCAATTACACTTGCCAGGCCTAGACGGGACTGGTGTTACTCCTGAACAGACTTCCGTTATTTGGCATATTCGTATGCCGCGTACCTTGGTAGGACTACTGGTAGGAGCAGCCCTATCGGTATCAGGAGCCGTAATGCAAGGAGTATTTGGTAACTCGCTGGCTGACCCGGGAATTATCGGGGTATCAAGCGGCGCGGCACTAGGAGCTGTTATTGCGATTGCTTTAGGGGTAACAGCTAACGGAATTTTTTACATGCCCGTATTTGCTTTGACAGGTGCATTACTAGCAGTCGGGTTGACAGTTGCGTTAGCCATGCGGGATGGCAAAATACCGGTGATGGTGCTCCTATTGGCTGGTGTTGCCGTAAGCATGCTAATGGGAGCTCTGACCTCAGGCATACTTACCTTCATGAACGAGAATCGGCTACGGGAGTTTTTATTCTGGGTGGTAGGGGGCTTGGATTACCGCCGATGGGAACATGTTTATCTGGCCGCTGGTCCAATTATTATCGGTATTCTTATTTTGTTTTTATTGGCCAGACATCTCAACATTATGGTTTTAGGGGACCAAGAAGCACGTTCTGTAGGGGTTCCGGTAGCATTTTTTCGGCTAATACTCTTAGTTATCTCAGCATTGACAACCGCAACAGCTGTATGTGTTAGTGGTACAATCGGCTTTGTGGGATTAGTGGTTCCCCATATTATGCGTCTTTTGCTTGGGCCAGAGCATCGGACGCTATTACCTGCCTGTGCCTTGGCAGGTGGGCTATTTCTGGTAGCTTGTGATACACTGGGGCGACTGGTGATTCCACCATCTGAGGTTCGGGTTGGTATTATGACAGCATTACTAGGTGCGCCCTACTTTTTGTATTTGCTACGCAAATCCCAGAAAGGAGGGGGACTGTCATGAATGCAAGTAGTCAATCAGCTTTAACAGTCGCTAACGTAGGTGTTACTATTGGTGATAAAGTTATTTTGCGGGATATTTCTTTAGCAGTTAAGCCTGGAGAATTTGTTGCTATTATCGGTCCTAATGGTGCTGGAAAAAGTACGTTGCTCCGAGGATTACGTGGCCTGGGAGCCATTAGCGCCGGAACTGTCCAGGTTTTTGGGCAGTCAATACATACTATGGGCGATAAACAACTGGCACGTACTATTGCCTATATGCAGCAGGAAGTAAATATTGGTTTTGGTTTTACTGCGCTAGAAATCGTACTGGCAGGACGTTATCCTTATTTGAAGTGGTGGCAGAATGAGGAAAATGAGGATTATGAAATTGCTAAAAAGTATATGGCGTTTACCGGCGTCGAGGCTTTAGCTGATAAATCGGTGCGACAAGTATCTGGTGGGGAAAGACAACGGATTCTGCTAGCAAAAGTATTGGCGCAAGAGACACCGTTAATCTTCCTGGATGAACCGACTGCCAGTTTGGATTTGGTGTATCAGGAAGAAATCTTCCGCTATTGTCAGCTTATGTGCCAAGAAGGTAAAATGGTGTTTATTATTGCCCATGATATCAAACTGGCTGCTAAGTTTTGTACGCGTCTAATTTTATTGACTGGTGGTACTATACTGGCTGACGGTAAACCGGAAGACGTCATCACTACCGAGAATTTGGAAAAAGCTTATGGCTTGCATTCAGCTGTTTTTATTAATAAAGTAACAGGCAATCTAGATATTCATACCTATAAGGCTGCCGGAACTACTACACGGCAACCGTCTGTCCACGTGATTGGTGGCGGGGGTTCTGCCGGGACTATTATGCGGTTGCTGCATGAAAAAGCATATACCCTAAGCGGCGGCGTTTTTCAACAAGGCGATACTGATACTGATGTAGCTTTGGCTTTTGGCATACAGGCAATAGTCGGCCAACCTTTTTGCGTTATTGATAAAATACAAGGAAGAGAAAACAGAGAAAAAATGCTTGCTGCTGATTTTACAGTGCTAAGTAATCTGTATTATGGTCAGCAAAATTTAGCTAATCTTGAGGCGGCATTTGCTGCCCCAAAACTTATTATTATTGAAGATACAGCTATCGAAGAACGCGATTTTACCGGTGGTAAAGCAACCAAATTGTACCGTGATTTGCTTACATTGCCGCAGGTGACTGTTCTAAACTCTATGCAGTTTGCCGCACAGATAGCTGACGGAGAATTTAAGCAGGTGTGTGGACAATAATTAGCAGGAGGGCAAAATGATATGCGTCAATATATTCCCAAGAATTGGCCGGTAGATGACACTGACCATTCAGAGCAAGTAAATAAATCTGCTAAGATAAGTTACCTGAAAAAGAATGCCTTACAGGTAACTGCTCCACAGTATTTGGAGGGGTGTTTTAAGGCCAGGCAGATGGCTTATCTCCAGGAAAAATGCTGGATATGAATTCAGTTCCTGCAATCAGTGATTGCAAAAAAAATACAGTAAAGAAGGACTATTATTATGTCAGAAACCAAAGGTTTAATTATTGTAAACACAGGGAATGGCAAGGGGAAAACAACAGCAGCAATGGGGCTGGGAATGAGAGCCTGGGGGCAGGGACTTAAGGTATTAATATTACAATTTATCAAAGGCAACTGGAAATATGGTGAATTACAGGCTGCTGAGAGAATGGGGGAAGATTTTGTTATCAGGCAACTAGGTGAAGGTTTTGTGAGAAATACTACCAGTGATGCCGAAGCTAATCACCAAGAAGCTGCCGCTCAAGCGTTCCATGCAGCGAGAACGGAAAGCATGTCCGGTAAATGGGACATGATTATCCTGGATGAAATCAACTATGCCATTATGTTCGGACTGGTTCCTGTGGG
>JAGGAA010000210.1 GCA_017889675.1 Bacillota bacterium
GATAACGGCCGATATAATCATGTTTTTATGCGTGATAATCAGATGGTGACAGGCATGGCAGCTTTGCAGGAAATAGCGCCTAAGGCTAAGCATATAATTGCTGTCGGAACCTGTGCCTGTTTTGGCGGGCCGGCGGCGGCTTACCCCAATCCGGGAGGGGCTAAAGGAGTGTGGGAAGTAATAAAGCAGCCGGTTATCAATATTCCGGGTTGTCCTGCCAACCCAGACTGGATGACCGGAACCTTCAGTCATCTTATAATGTACGGTTTGCCTGAACTGGACAACTACAATCGACCCAAACTGTTTTTTGGGCAGACTATCCACGACTTGTGTCAGCGACGCCAGCAGTTCGAAGATGGGATTTTTGCCTCCTTCCCTGGCGAAAGCGGGTGTTTGTACAGAGTGGGTTGCAAAGGGCCGATTACCCAAGCAGACTGTCCAAAACGGCAATGGAATCACTATGTCAATTGGCCAGTTAGAGCGGGAGCACCCTGTATAGGTTGTGCCAGCCCAGGCTTTCCTGATAGCTCCATGCCTTTTTATAATCATCTACCTAGTGTGCAAACACCCTTGGGAGCGCTTAATGTCAAGAAATTTGGCGCAGCCGCTGCCGGATTGGGCGTAGCGGCTGTTGGTGCCCATCTCATTACAGGTGTTGTCGCCAAACGAGTGGGTAAACACTGGCTTGACGGCACCAAACCCCATGAATCTGATCCGCCGGAAAATATAGAGCAGCTTAAACAAGAGCTTGATGATTTAATCCGCCAACAAAACGCGCTTATTAGTGAAAGCAAAAGCCTGGAACGAAGCCAGGTTAAACGCAAGCTTCCCCGAACACTCAGGCAGAAAGTGGTTGACTTCTTTCGTCCAGGGCAAAAACACAGGAGGTAATCCGCCATGGCTGTGCAGACAATTTTCCCAGTAACACGTATTCATGAGCCGCTACGAGCTGATGTTGAGGTACAAGATGGCAAAATCGTGGATGCTTGGCTGGGGGCGCACTTATTTCGAGGGTTTGAAACCATGCTGACAGGCCGTGACCCACGGGATGCAGCGCTATTTACCCAACGTATTTGCGGAATTTGCTCAAGTGCTCACGCGGTTGTCGCCAGCATGGCGCAGCAGCAAGCCTTTGGCGTTATTCCCACGCCTACTGGTCAGCAGTTAATCAATCTTATATTTGCGGCCGACATTATCCAGAATCATTTGCGTCATTTTTATGTTTTGGTGTTATATGATTATGTAAAAGGCCCTAATATGTCGCCATACATACCTAGACCGCAAGCCGACTTCCGTCTGCCGCCGAAGGTAAATGATGAAATTTTGCAACATGCCAAAGAAGCAGCATTACAGGCTTTGCGTGCCCATGAAGCCATGGCTGTATTTGGTGCTAAGGCACCGATGCAGCAAACCATCATGCCCACCGGGGTTACCGAGCAGGCCTCGGTAGAACGGTTAATGGCCTACAGCAGCATATTGCAGGAACTAACAGAATGGGTGGAGACTATTTTTATAAATGATGTTATGATTATTGCCGACTATTATAAAGACTACTATAGCATTGGCGCAGGTTATGGTAATTTTATGTCCTATGGTATGTTCCCTGCGCCGGTAACTGGTGAGCGAGCGTTAAAGCCAGGATTAATAGTAAATCAGGGACAGGTCGAGTCGCTTGATGTCAATCATATTGCTGAGGAAATCCGCTATAGCTGGTATAAAGACGAACAAGAGCGTCGGGTCTTGCCAGATGGTCGCACCATCCCAAATCGCGACAAGTCTGACGCGTATTCCTGGATAAAGGCACCGCGTTATCAAGCGTTGCCGGTTGAGGGCGGGCCGCTAGCCAGAGGTTTTATTAATGGTGACTACCGGCGGGGCGTATCGGTTATGGATCGCTTAGTAGCTAGAGCTAAGGAGACACTCAAAATATGCCGTCTTGCCCAAGGCTGGATTAATGAGATTGTTCCCAATACGCCCAGTTGTCAGCAGTTTACGCCACCTGACGCTGGAACAGGCATAGGCTTGACTGATGCTATGCGGGGCGCATTGGGGCACTGGATGGAATACCGTCATAATAAAGTGACTCATTACCAGATTGTAACGCCGACCACCTGGAACTTTTCGCCCCGCGATAATCAGGGTATTCGTGGACCGGTTGAACAGGCACTTATCGGCACGCCTGTGGCAGATGTCACCAACCTTATTGAAGCTGGGCGGGTGATTCGGTCATTTGACCCGTGCTTTACCTGCGCCGTACATATGCTGGAGATGGGAAATGTGCACGGTTGAAGTGTAAGTATTGTCGTGATACAATAGTGAATAACAACAAAAAAACTTGGCCTTATGCCAAGTTTTTTAACTATACCCAGTTAAGGGGGACAAGTATGAGCATATTTAAAGCGTGTGATATCCGTGGCGTGGCTGGCAAGGACTTGACTGACGGTATGGCTAGGCGGATTGCGTTAGCTGTGGGTGTTACGCTTGCCGGACAAAAAGTGGTGGTGGGCGGCGATGTTCGCTTATCTACGCCGATGTTGCAAAAAATTATGATAGATGGTTTGGCAGAGTCTGGTTGTCAGGTGGTTGATATCGGCACTGTGGCAACTCCGGTATTTTACTATGCACTACAAACCACTGGGGCTAGTAGCGGTGTCATGGTAACGGCTTCGCATAATCCAGCCCAATATAATGGTTTTAAATTAGTGCTTGGCCCTAAGCCGGTCAGCGAAAAAGAGATAGCTGATATTGGCCGACTGGTGGAAATAAACGCTCAGACACATGGCGACGGCGGAGCCATGCGGCTTCCTGTAATCGAGAAATACCTAGAATATACAGCCAGCAAAGCCCGGGTTGGCAAATTGAAGGTGGTTATTGATGCTGGTAATGGCGCAACAGCTACCATTGCGCCCAAGCTGTTTCGCAGGCTGGGCTATGAGGTAGTTGAGCTCAATTGTATACCAGATGGCCGGTTTCCGCATCGACCGCCCAACCCGGCGCTGCCGGAGAATCTGGCAGCACTTGGCGAAGTGGTGCGCCTGCATGGAGCGGCGGTAGGGATAGGGTTTGATGGGGATGGCGATAGAGTGGGAGTTGTTGATGAAAATGGCCGCCCACTTGATAATGATGATATTATGGTGTTAATCGCCAGGCAATATCTTGCAGATGAACCAGGTGCTATTATCTATGATGCCAAGTGTTCCATGGTTGTGCCGGAAGAGGTCACCAAGGCGGGCGGACGGCCCATCATGGCCCGCGCCGGACACACTTTTAGTAAAACTGCTTTTATCCAGGAAAAGGCCCTATTTGCCGGCGAAATTAGCGGACACTTCTTTTTTCGCGAACTGGGGTATGATGATGGTATGTTTTCCGGACTTAAAATATGTGAATTGGTGGCCGAACATGGCAGCCTAGCTGAGCAGGTAGACGCTATCCCTAACTACCTGCTCACGACAGATATCCGGGTTACCTATCTGGGGACTGACAAGGATGTGGTGCTGGAGCAGATTGCCAGCAGACTTACTGTTTATACACCTAACCGGATTGATGGTGTGCGCATAGAGTTTGCCGATGGCTGGGGCATGATTCGCGCTTCGGTGACAGAACCCTTGTTTACTTTGCGGTTTGAGGCTAAAACAACCAAGCGGCTAAAAGAAATCACGGCAATTCTGCTGATGGCTCTGCCTGTTGAACTCAAGGAAGCGGTTATCGCTAAATTGCCGCCTGAATGCCTATAACTTAATTCTATATTCCGCAGTAAAGAAGTTTGCAGGCGCAGGTAGGTATGCAAAAGTCTTTAACACGTTGTATATAAAAGTACTTGCTGAAAAAGGATTTTCTGGCAGTTAAGTCGAATATATTGCTAGTTTTACTAAGGATATAGGTAAAAGAGGTAATTATGCAAATTCATGTTTTAGCCAGCGGCAGCAGCGGCAATGCTACCTTTATTGAAATGGAAAACACCAAAATATTGGTAGATGCCGGTATCAGCACTCGCCGCATCAAACAGTCACTTGATAAACTTGGAACCAAAATTGAAGAACTTGACGGCGTGCTCATCACCCACGAACATCGCGATCATGTCAATGGGTTGGCGACAATGCT
>JAGGAA010000211.1 GCA_017889675.1 Bacillota bacterium
ATGACCCTCGCTATTGAGCAAGTAAAGGCAGGGTATATCGAAAAGAATCAATTACTCGGTAAAATGAACGATAAAATTGATTTAGCTGAATTTGAGTATTGTTAACGGTTTTTCAATAACAGTGGTGTCGTGATCCGAAATACTAATTTCATAGATGATTCATACACAGAAAAACCAGCATGTAGTGTGCTGGTTTTTGTGCAGAACAAATGACATATCTTTTTCTTTGCCCCATATTGTAAAAATGGTTAAGGTCTATATTAAGGTTGATTAGGCATCGTGGTATTTCATGGTAATCTTTAAATTACTCTATAGTTAAGTGCAGTCCAAACTCTTCGGATAATCCTTTAATTCCTGCATCCGTCACACGAACGGCACGGCCATCGGGTAAGTTTTCTATCCATTTAAGCTCAAATAGCCGTCTTGTAAGGGAGGCTCCTAAGCTTCCTGCTAAATGATATCGGCGTTCGCTCCAGTCCAAACATTGGCGAGCAAAGCAACGACGGCTCTTAGGGCTTTTTTCGACTGTTACTCCGAACTTGTGTAATTTTGTTTTACCTTTTGCATTTAAGATAAACTCTTTCCCTGATTTTTCTATGAAATTCATTTCAACAAGTCTATCTGTCAGTGCAACACCGATTTTACCTGCTAGATGGTCGTAGCAGGTTCGTGCAAATTGTAAGGCGTGTAATTGATTGGATTCTCGAAGTGAGCGGATCGGTTTTGGTGGTGAAATGGTTTGAAGTGCTTCCAATGCATGTCCAACCTCGCTGTTTGCGAGGCGAAAATATTTATGCCGGCCATGGGATTCTTGAATGAGCAGACCAGCATTTATCATTTTTGCAAGATGCGTACTGGCCGTCTGAGGTGAGATTCTAGCGGCACGAGCCAAATCGCCTGCAGGCAGCGCTTTTCCTCCAAGTAAGCTTACAAGCATTGCTGCACGTGATGGATTACCGATAAGAGAGGCAACCTCAGCAAGGTTAGGGTTTGAATTCATATGTTTTAGCCTCCAGATATAACATTCATACTTCGATGATAAACGAAATATTGTCGTGTTACAATAGCGCTAGGACGAAAAAGTTATTTAAAAGAGGTGTCGGACAGTATGATTGACCAATGTAATTCTATTAGACAACACGGCCATATCAAGCAGCAGCAACAAGGATTTGCTGCAGTTCGCATTCGAACAATTGCTGGTAATATGACGAGTGATCAGCTTCGCAAAGTAGCGGATTTATCTGATAAATACGGTCAAGGACAACTCCACATTACCACTCGTCAGTCAGTGGAGATACATTGGGTGCAGGAAAATCAGTTGGAAACAATTTTTCAAGAGATACAAGATTTTGGTTTACTTCTCGCGGTTCGCGGGCCTCGGATAATGACAGTGATTGCCTGCCCGGGCATAACCCTTTGTAAGCGAGGAATTGGCGATACAGTCATGTTGGCCAATCAGTTGAATGATTGTATGGTAGGACGAGAAATGTCAGGCAAAACAAAAATCGCCGTCAGTGGTTGTCCAAGTTCATGTGCAAAGCCTCAAATCAATGATATTGGACTTCACAGCGTTATGATCCCTGCTGTGGCCGAGGGATGTGTTGCGTGTAATTCCTGTGCTCAGAATTGTAAAGTTGAAGCGATTAAGGTTCGGGAATTGGTACCCTGTATTGATAGAGACAAATGTGTTGGGTGCGGGGTATGTGTCAAGAATTGTCCCAAGCAGGCTTTGATTGCCGAAAGGCAAGGATATGCCGTATATGTGGGAGGGAAAATCGGAAAAAAACCGATGCTAGGTACCAAAATTTTTTCCGTTATTCCTGAACAGGAGGCTATTTCTTACATTCAGGTAATACTGGAGGCTTATAATCGGTTGAGTATTAAGGGTGAGCGAATCGGCACTGTGATAAATCGTATTGGAATGGCTAACTTTCAACAAGAAATATTGAAACAAGATGCTTTCAAAGAAAACGCTGCCTTGCATTTATCATGATATCACCACGGTGGTGTAACAGTGGCAATCAAAATCTACGGCAGAAGATTATATTCTGACGTAGATTTTTTGTTTGTAAAGTGTTATCGATTATTTTCCTTTAGAAAGGTTTCAATATTTTTTAATACCTTCTCGCTTAGGCGGTCAAAGGCCTGTCTGGTGAGGCCGGATGATATATTCATGCAGTTGACATGGGGATTGGCAAGAAGCTTGCCGGTATCATCGCCAAGTGCGGCAGCCGTGTCGCAGAAAAATTCGTTATCACCGTGTTCCAGCCATTTGGCAAGGGCGGGGATAGCGTGGGATGGACCGATGGAGGTATTGAACATTATTTTGTGATTGCCAAACCATTTAAATTGTTCATCGTGGAATAAGATGGCGTTTTTATTCAGGCAGGTGCAGATGACATCAACTGTGTTCAGAAGTTCTTTTAGTGGCAGGTATTTGATACTTTTTGCTTCCTGTTCCGGTTTGCGGGTACGGCTGAAATAATATAAATCAGCTCCCAGTGCCTGGAGACCGGCGGCAATCAGCTGACCGGAAGTACCGAGACCGACGATGCCGACTTTTAAATCAGTAAGCTCTACCGGCAGTTCCTGCCACTGTTTATCGCCGAAACCATGAAGATAGCGGATCAGTTCGCTGGTAATGTATTCGATAACGCCTTGGTCGCCGTAATCGCGAATGCCGTATACTGTGATATTTTTGGCACGAGCGGTGCGAATATCTACATTGGCACTTGCTTCGGAATATAGGCTGCAGCACATGCCGATGTAGCGAATGCCAGGGCAGGCATCAAGTACGTTCTTTTCTATACGGCTGGTATAACTAAGCAATACAGCATCCGCATCCCCAATTCGCTGAATTATTTCCGCATCGTCCTTCGGAACGTCATCAAATAGCACTACTTCTTTCGCATAATCATGGAGTTTCTGCTGAGCTGACGGAATCAGCCTTATCGGTTCTATGGCAACTAATTTTTTAAACATTTCATGATACCTCTTTCCAAGTTTACTTTATATTTTCTTAAAATTACTTTATAGCTATAAAGATACGTTGTCAGGCTCTTTTTAACCTTTTATTAGTTTGGCAGGAGTTCTATATTTAGATGTTTAACTACTACTATTAGAAGTTTGGCATTGGAAGAATTATTTGTGATAGCATACTGTTGTTAGTGTAATAATTCGAATGTCCTAACGAATAAAGAAGTGATAAAGGAGGAATGACCATGTTTGGAATCGTTCACTATGAGATGTTCTTACTTGCGGGTATCATACTGAATCTAACTCCTGGACCCGATACCATATATGTTTTAAGTCGCAGTATATCACAAGGTCGTAGGGCGGGTATTTATTCTGCATTAGGTATTAGTTCAGGAGGTTTAGTTCATACCTTACTTGCAGCATTGGGATTATCTGTCATCCTAGCTCAATCTTATTTTGTATTTACCATTGTCAAAATAGCCGGTGCTTTCTATCTTGCTTATTTAGGTATCACTACTTTACTTGCAAAAAATAGTACGCTGGTTTCACCTAATGGAGAAGTCATGTCTAATCAAGAGCTATATTTACAGGGGCTTCTAACCAGTGTACTCAATCCCAAGGTTGCCCTGTTTTTTCTGTCCTTTCTTCCCCAGTTTATTGTCTTAGAGAATAGCTATGGTATTTTACCTTTTATACTCCTTGGAGTAACTTTCGTAACAACCGGTACTCTTTGGTGCTTGCTACTCGTTTTTTTCTCATCTGGTATGACAAATTTCCTTCGGCAAAGAAGTCGAGCGACTCATATGATGAACAAAGTATGCGGGGGAATTTATTTGCTTTTGGGGGTAAAAATTTTAACGGCTGAACGATAAAACTAAGCTGCATTATTAAGGTAATGGACTTAAAGACGTTAGACGATATCATTCAAAGGTAGGCTGTCACTAAAACTCAACCCGCATGTATGAGTATAATATGACTAAAAAATCCAGGATTTCAAGCATTTTTGCGAAATCCTGGATTTCCGGTTTAAAGAAACGTAATAATTTTTGATGTTTTTTACGAATCGTAATGAAGATTAACTATTTTATTGCCATTTTACTACTTTAATGAAATGAAAATAGA
>JAGGAA010000212.1 GCA_017889675.1 Bacillota bacterium
GCTGACCTTGCGCACGCTCAGGTTACGCTATATGCTCCAGCGCGCAGTGAAAATTTTTTGGCCATTGTTGCCCAGGCTAAACCAAATACCAGTTATATTGCTTTTAAAACCAATATTCTTGGTAGTACGGTACAATCCTGTGAAGAGCCACTAATATGGCGAACACTAACCTCCGGTACTGCTATTGCCGGGCAGCGTGAGTGGGCGCTTGGTATGGATGCACTCGAAATGCGGGTTTATCCCATAAAAGATGTGACAGGTCAAATTATTGCGGCTGCAAGTTTTGAAACAAGTAACCAGGAGGCTGGCGCGGAAGGCCATGGTATGCTGGTAGAAACAGCATCTATGCTTTTAGCTATGGCAACAGTTGGCGAACCGCTGGGGCGCGAGCTTTATCGTCCACTAGGTACCCGTGACGGCATTACTATTATTGACGAGCGCGGTTATATTATTTTTGCTAATTCAGCCGCTGATGCCATTTACAAAGTTCTTGGTATCAACCGGGTTATTGGCCGACGGGTATCTGATCGCCAAGTCAACATGCGGTTGGCCCAGCAGGCATTATCTTCAGGGCAGTCAATGGAAAAAGAATTTGAGTCTGGTAACATGATTTTAGTACAGCGGGCTATTCCAATTTTTGTCGGCGGTCTTGTGACACGTACTGTGTTTATTGTTGCTGATGTTACTGAGGTTCGCAAAAAAGAAAAAGAATTACTGGTTAAATCAGCTGTAATTCAAGAAATACATCACCGGGTAAAAAATAATCTACAAACAATTGCCAGTTTACTTAGATTGCAGTCCAGGCGCACCAAGACCCCAGAAGTCAAGGCGGCGCTCAGAGAAAGCGTTAACCGGATTTTGAGTATATCGGTTGTGCATGAGTTTTTATCTCAACAGGACAGAGGCTTTATTGATGTGGCTGAGGTTACCAAAAATATTTTGGATCTAGTAATTCAAAATATGCTTGAACCTAATTTTAATATTGAAACCGTGCTTAATGGGGAAACTGTTATTTTACCGTCTGAACAGGCAAGCAGTCTGGCCCTAGTCATCAATGAACTCATTCAAAATGCGATTGAACATGGCTTTGTTGGACGCAAAGAGGGACTTATTGGCGTAGATATTGCAACAACGCCAGAAAATTATCAGATAGATATTTATGATGACGGTATTGGCCTACCTACGGATTTTAGCCTTGAAAATACCAACAGTCTAGGTCTACAGATTGTTCGTACACTGATAGAAAACGATCTTGGGGGAAAATTCCGTCTTTTTTCCCGTTCCGGTACTCATGCCTTTATCACCATTCCCCGCCTAACGGAGGGCGCTAAAGAGGCTAAGGAGGAATAACATGGACACTTTGCGGATAGTAATTGCAGATAATGAATCAATCATACGAATGGATCTTAAAGAAATATTGGAAGAAGCCGGACATACTGTAGTGGGCGAGGCCACAGACGGTGTACGCGCGGTAGAACTGGCCCGCAAATGCCACCCGGACCTTGTTATTATGGATATAAAAATGCCGGAAATGGATGGCATTACTGCAGCTAAAATCATCTCCAATGAAAAATTGGCGCCGGTACTGCTTTTAACTGCTTTCAGTCAGAAGGAGATTGTAGAAAAAGCCAAAGATTCAGGGGTACTTGCTTATCTGGTCAAGCCTGTAAAAGAGGCTAACTTATTTCCGGCCATGGAAATTGCCTTATCGCGGTTTCAAGAGTTTGCCGAATTAGAGCGGGAATTGGAAGAGGTTAAGAATTCACTAGAGACCAGGAAAATACTTGATCGGGCTAAAGGTATTTTGATGGACGCGTACAGTCTAACCGAAACGGAGGCCTATCGTCGTATTCAGCAATACAGCATGAGCAAACGAAAATCAATCAGGGACGTAGCGGCAGCCATTGTGGAGTCAGCTACTCGTAAAAGATAGCCATTTTTATGCCAGGGCAGAGACTTTACAGTCTCTGCCCTAATATTTCCAGTAAGTTTTTTAAAATTTTATCTACTTTTTGCGTAAATCCCCTTGATTTTTTGCGGATAATTTTATATTATAAATTATGGAATTAGCACTCGACTTAAGCGAGTGCTAACAACAACCAAATAAATATATTATAACACACCATAAAGGGAGGTTCTTTACATGATTAAGCCATTAGGCGACAGAGTAGTGATTGAAGCTTTGGCAAAGGAAGAAATGACTAAGAGTGGTATTGTTCTTCCTGACACAGTCAAGGAGAAGCCACAAGAAGGTAAAATTGTAGCTGTTGGAACAGGTAAAACTCTGGAAAATGGCCAAAAGGTTGCCTTAGATGTTACTGTTGGCGACAAAATTATTTTCTCCAAATATGCTGGCACGGAAGTCAAGGTTGAGGGCAAAGAGTACCTCATCATCAGCGAAAGAGACATCCTGGCTATAATTTAATAATCAGCTAAACTTTAGTATAAAGTGAAAGGTAGGTAATACATAAATGGCTAAACAAATTTTGTTTGACGAAGAAGCACGCCGGGCACTCGAAAGAGGCGTAAACGCACTGGCTAATGCTGTTAAAGTTACTTTAGGACCTAAAGGACGTAACGTAGTACTTGATAAAAAATTTGGCGCTCCTGCTATCACCAATGACGGCGTAACCATCGCTCGTGATATTGATCTGGAAGATCCGTTTGAAAATATGGGAGCACAGCTTGTAAAAGAAGTTGCTACCAAAACTAACGATATTGCTGGTGACGGTACCACCACAGCTACTTTGCTTGCACAAGCTATGATTCGTGAAGGCATGAAAAATGTTGCTGCCGGTGCTAACCCTATGATTATAAAAAAAGGTATTCAAAAGGCAGTAAACTTGCTTGTTGAAGAAATTAAGAAAAGTGCTAAAAAAGTAGAAACCAAAGATGCTATCGCCCAAGTTGCTTCTATTTCCGCTGGTGATGCAGAAATTGGCACACTGATTGCAGAAGCTATGGAAAAAGTCGGTAAAGACGGTGTAATCACTGTTGAAGAGTCCAAAACCATGGGTACCGACCTTGATGTTGTAGAAGGTATGCAGTTTGACCGTGGTTACATTTCTCCATACATGGTTACTGATCCGGATAAAATGGAAGCCGTTTTAAACGATCCGTATATTCTTATTACTGACCGCAAGATTGGTGCTATTGCTGACCTACTGCCAGTACTGGAAAAAGTAGTTCAGCAAGGCAAAGAATTATTAATTGTTGCTGAAGACGTAGAAGGTGAAGCACTGGCAACATTAGTTGTTAACAAACTTCGTGGCACCTTCCGTGCGGTAGCTGTAAAATCTCCTGGTTTCGGCGATCGCAGAAAAGCTATGTTGGAAGACATTGCTATTCTTACCGGTGGCGCTGTTATCACCGAGGAACTCGGCCGCAAGCTTGATAGTGTAACTTTGGAAGATCTTGGACGTGCTCGTCAAGTGCGCGTAACCAAAGAAGAAACCACTGTCATTGATGGCAGCGGTCAAGCGGAAGAAATCAAAAAACGCGTTGGTCAAATTCGCGCTCATATCGAAGAAACTACTTCCGATTTCGACAAAGAAAAACTGCAAGAGCGTCTGGCTAAATTGGCTGGCGGCGTAGCTGTTATCCAAGTCGGTGCTGCTACTGAAGTGGAACTCAAAGAAAAGAAACTGCGCATTGAAGATGCTCTTAATGCAACTCGTGCTGCTGTTGAAGAAGGCATTGTAGCTGGTGGTGGTACTACCTTCATCGACATTCAGTCTAGCTTAGACAGTTTGAAACTTACTGGCGACGAAAAAACTGGTGTTCAAATCGTTAGACGCGCTATTGAAGAGCCAGTACGCCAAATTGCTAACAATGCTGGCTTAGAAGGCTCAGTTGTTGTTGAGAATGTTAAAAAAGCCGGTAAAGGCCAGGGCTTTGATGCTCTGAATGAAAAATATATTGACATGATTGCTGCTGGTATTGTTGACCCAGCCAAAGTTACTCGTTCAGCGCTGCAAAACGCTGCTAGTATCGCGGCTATGGTTCTTACCACAGAAACTCTTATCGCTGATAAGCCAGAAAAAGACGCTGGTGCAGCTGCTGG
>JAGGAA010000019.1 GCA_017889675.1 Bacillota bacterium
GCTGTCAGCGGCATAACACAGTTGGTAGTTACCAAAATTGCGCCAGGGAAGGCTTCAAATTCTGGGCGTTGGTTCTGCCAGGCAGTACCGTAATTGCCGACAAGATGCTTGTACTTTTTGAGCTCAGGATAGGCATGGCCTGGCAACATTTCGCCATGGGTATAGATGTTGATGCCAGTACCTTCCGTTTGCTTTAAAAGTTCCTCTAAATCTAACAGGTCATGGCCGGTAACCAGGATGCCGTGGCCTGCTTTAAAGCCGGTAAATACTTCGGTAGGTACAGGTGAGCCGAAATGATCAACGTGGGCTTTATCTAACATCTCCATAACTTTAAGGTTAATCTCACCACATTTAAGTACCATTTCGATGTGTTTTTCCAGGCTGAAGTTTACGTTAGTCAGTGTGAAAAAGAGGGCGTCATGTGCGAAGGCATCTACTTCCTCGTTACGAGCACCCAGTTCACGTGCATGGTGCGCATAGGCGGCAATGCCTTTAAGACCGAATAGTAGGGTGTCCTGTAAGCTGGCGATATCTTCATTTTTACCACAGACACCAACCTTGGTGCAACCGGCACCGCCTGCAGTTTGTTCACATTGATGGCAAAACATACTCATGTTGTTATCCCCCTTGTTATTTAACTTATGTTTTTATTATAGGGGATGAAGCAGTGTAGGACTGTGATATGTATCACAGTCCTACAGCTAGGAGTACATCGCTAATCAGTGGTTGGAGGGCTGTGGTGGTAGTAAAATCAATAGCGCTGCCGGAAGGAGCAGGCAGGCTGATATCTGCATGATGTCCGTCTACCATTACAGTATGACGGTAAATAGGGATTGAGCAAGGCGTACCATTAAATAAAACCGTAAGAGAACTGTCACTGTTCGGGGTATTAATTCCCAGCACTTCTGCCAGAGTCGGCGGTGGCAGTTTGAGTATTTCAATGATATTGCCAGAAGTTAAGAGTGTATCAGGTGCTGCCAGGACGTTATTAATAGAGTATTTGGGCCAAATTGTATACGCGCGTTCGGCACCATTAATCTGGTAGACATATTCGGTAGGGTCAGGCTCAAGATTTAGTTGGGTTAGTGCCTGACGGAGTGTGAGCTTGGGATTAGCATAAATCTGATCACGGTCACATAGCACCGTGTTTGGGGCGGCGGGGGTTCCGTTTACGGTTATTGGCTGCTCTAGCAGATACTTTTTGCCGTCAATGGTCACTGGCAGCGGCTTCATCGCTGGTATGGTATCTTTCAAAAGCGGCGCTGGCGCTGTTCCGTCTGTACCAAGGCTTACCACAATAGTATCCTGGTCTTGGAGCGCATCATTTAATTTGGCAGGCTGGTTGTTTTTTAGAATTTCACCAGGAGTGCCATGACTGCCGGCAATAAACCGGGTTTCACCGTTGACAGATATGGTCAATCCCATGCCAGGGCGGCCACGCAGCGTCCGGATATCAATGCCGGCAGCGAGCAAAGCATCAGCTACGGTTAACCGACTTAAATTAAATAAGCGGATTGTCCGTTCATTTAACGTAATATTGATAAAGTTGAGTGTGCGTCCACCAGCTAGCTTTAAAATTCCCAGCGGTGTTACTGAATCTGGGGTGCAAAGTGACGCAGGTATACCGGTAATGCCCTCAATTGAATCAGGACGGCGAATGGCTACTCTGGAAGCTGGCATAGCAAGTGCTTTGGCCAAGGCTTCCGGTAAAAGTGGTGTTAGCGCCCCACCACCAACCAATAATACTGCTTGCGGACATTCGGTATTGAGCGCGAGTATTTCGGTGGCAAGGGCTTGAGCTAGTTCTCCTACCTTGGGGGTCATGGCTTCAATAACGGCTTTAACGGAAACTTTTTGGGACATACCTAACACATCGGTGAAGGAAATTTTTTTATGGTTACCACCCACTTGGCGTTTGACGGTTTCCGCAACATTAAAATCAAGCAAAAACTGTTGGGAGATGGCTTCGGTGATTTCATCACCGGCAAACGGCACCATGCCATAGGCAATGACTGAACCGTCACGGGTAATGGCTATATCAGATGTTCCGGCACCGACATCAATAAGCACTAAATTAAGATGACGCATAGTAGAAGGAATAAGCACATTAATCGCGGCAATAGGTTCTAAAGTAAGGGTGGCCATTTCTAGTCCCACTCTTTGAATAGCTGACTGCAAAGAGTCAATAACCTGCCGTGGTAAAAAGGTAGCAATAACTTCAATGGCAGAATGCTTACCGCGCTGGCCTACCAGACTTTTTATGTGGGTACCATCTAAGCTGAAGCTAATGACACTGTAGCCGACACAGTAATAATCAGACGGCTCTGGTACCGTGCCTGAAGTAGCTAGCTCAGCTTGCGCTGTCTGGATGGCAGCCAGCTCAAGAGATCGCTCATCTTCAGCAGTAAGAGCGCCATGGGAGGCGGTGTCAAGGGTTGCGGAGATTTTGAGTGTGCATAAAGCGCGCCCAGCAGCAGCGACAGCTACTTTGGTTAGCTTGCCGGTAGTGGCTTCCAGTCGTGTTTTGACAGAGGCTAGTACTTCGGCTACCTCCTGAACATCATGTATTTGACCGTCAAGCATAGCACGGGTATGATGTTCTTCCCGGTCTGAGGCCACTAATTTGATTATGCCATTTTCTAGTTCGCCGACAAGGCCGACAACGCTGCGGGTTCCGATATCTAAAGCAAAGAGGAGTTGGTTATTCATAGCTACTCCTTAATAAATAGTATAATATAGCTAGTTTCGCCGTATAATATCCTACTTCCTGTCAGTAAAACTAAGATTTTAGAATTTGCTGTAATTTTTGTCAAGAAAGTATAATGATTTTTTTGTGTATTTGCGCCAGATTATTTGGTAAGATATAGGTTAAGGGAGTAGGAGAGGAGTTGCGTACGTTTTTGAATATACAGATAGTGATTGACAGTACGGCCAATGTTCCGGAAGAAATGCTAGCAGCTCATGCCAATCTCCAGGTTGTACCGCTGAAAATTATTTTTGGTGTGGACGAGTGGAACGAACCGGAGTTAACTACTGTAGAACTGTTCCGGCTTACTCGGGAAAAGGGGGTACATCCCCAGACTTCACAACCAGCGCCTGGTGACTTTGTCCAGGCTTTTGCGCCGGCAGCAACAGGACAGCCGGTTATTGTGATTTGTCTTGCGGCTGGATTAAGTGGTACCGTTAATGGGGCTAAAGCAGTAGCGAAGGACTTTGCAGGTCAGGAAATCTATGTTGTTGACTCTTGTACGAGTGCGATTGGTATGATAAAAATGGCAGAGGCGGCGTTAGCTATGGCAGCTGCCGGTGAGCCGGCAAGGGTAATCGCCGAACAGTTAGAGCGCATGGCAGCTGCTACTCGCACGTTATTTATTGTTGACTCATTGGAATATCTGCGTAAGGGTGGGCGCATTGGCGGGGCAGCAGCTTTGTTGGGCTCTATTTTGCAAGTTAAGCCAATTCTTACATTACGGGAGGGAAAGGTGCAGGTGCTTGATAAGGTTCGCATCAAAACACGCGCTATAGCCCGAATGCTGGAGGAACTTTCTCGGGAAGATAGTCTGGAGTATATTGGCGTAGTATATGATGGTGAGCCGACTGTGGTCGAAGAAATGATGACAACCATTCGCCAGCGTTATCCTGCTATCCATGTATCTCGGGCTGCGCTTGGGTCAGTATTGGGTGCTCACTTGGGTCCTGGGGTTATTGGATTGATTTTCCAATCCAAGGTATAAGGGCGCGGAAGGGGATAATACTATGCAGCCAAGTGTTGAAGTAATTGACGGTAAAGATTTTCGCCGGATGATTGCCGGGTCTTATAGTGCATTTATGCGTGAACACGAATATATAAATAGTCTGAATGTCTTTCCGGTCCCTGATGGCGATACTGGAACTAATATGCTGCTAACGCTGGGATCGGTAACTAAAGCTGTGACAGAAGCACCTGATGAAGGGATCGGGTCTTTGGCTCGTAGGGGGGCTGACAGCGCTATCATGGGGGCCAGAGGTAATTCTGGGGTTATTTTATCACAGCTTCTGCGTGGTATTGCCAGAGGATTGTCAGGCAAAGATACTGCCACGTCTACGGAAGTTGGTAAAGCCTTTCAGTATGGCGTGCTATATGCCTATCGGGCTGTTGCGAGACCGGTAGAAGGAACTATCTTAACGGTTGCCAAGGGAATTGCCAAAGGTACCTACCGGGCGGTGCGGGATAATGCGACTTTTGCGGATATCCTGAAAGCGGCTATAAACGCCGGGCAGGAAGAGCTGATAAGGACGCCGGAACTATTGCCAGCGCTAAAGGCGGCTGGTGTAGTAGATGCCGGTGGCCAGGGATTAATTGTCTTCTTGGGTGGCTGCCTAGAGGGGCTGGAAGGAAGATTTACCGGGCCGGAGGCCGATTTTGGGCGTATGTTGACTGTGCCAGGCATCACTGCTGACATTACCATTGCTCACCCTTATTGTACTGAGTTTATCGTTAAACGGTTTGCGGCCAGCTTAGTGGAAGTAAAACGCCAGTTAGAGCAAATGGGCGAATCGCTAGTGCTTGCACCAGGTGATGATATCCTTAAGGTACATATTCACACTGCACAGCCGGGAGCAGTGTTAGAATCAGCTATTGCCTGGGGGACACTCCATGATATTAAAATTGATAATATGGCTGATCAACATCGCCAAACTATTGAGTTGGGCGAGAACAAGTCAGTGATGCCGGCAGCCCTGGCCAAGGATCGGGCCAAACTAGCAGTAATCAGCGTGGCTGCAGGCGAAGGATTGATTGCTATCATGCGGCAGCTTGGAGCCAATAGTATTATCTCAGGCGGCCAGACCTTGAATCCACCTGTTGAAGAATTCATAACAGCTGTGCACAATGGAGCGGCTGAACAATACATCATTTTGCCAAATAATAAAAACATTGTTTTGGCAGCAGCGCAGGCCAAGAAGTTATTGGGTGATCAGGTGGCTATTGTGCCAACAATCAATATTCCGCAAGGGCTAGCGGCCATTCTTGCCTTTGACCCTGACAGCCAGCTTGAGGTTAACCTAAGCCGAATGAATGAGGCCCAGGCGGCTGTCAGGTCCGGGAGTCTGACCATGGCTGTTCGCGACTCCACAGTGGCCGGTCAGATTGTGCCGGAAGGCTCCTTTATTGGGGTAATTGATGGCAGTGTGGTGGTGTGGGCTGATTCTATGGCTAGTGCCTTAAAGAAACTTGTAGTACATTTGGTGGGAGCCGATACTAGTATGGTTAGTTTGTATTACGGGGCTGAACTTGCCGAGACAGACGCGAATAGCTTGGCTGAAGTGCTTGGTAAAGAGTTAAATGGTATCGAAGTCCAAATTTATTTTGGTGGGCAGCCACATTATCAGTTTATTGTTAGTGCTGAGTGATGTTCTGCATAAAAGAAGTTCGCAGGCGCAGTTGGATGATGTGTTGACATATAGAGATGATGAATAGGCTGAAAAAGAGGGGAAGAAGATAGATATGTTAAGTTCATTAAGTATCAATGACTTTGCCACTAAATTGGCTTCTGATGAAGTTCCACCAGGCGGGGGGAGTGCGGCGGCCAGCTATGGGCTTATGGCGGCAGCATTATTAGAAATGGCAGTAACCTATTCCTTGAAAAGTCCCGAGCATATGGAACACAACGAGGTTTTAATTGCTAAACAAGCCGATCTGAGCAGACTGCATATTGAACTGACAATATTAATTGACCGTGATGCGTTAGCTCTGACGGGATTACTAGCTACAGCTGGGTTAGCAGCAACAACTACTGAAGAACAAAAAGTGCGGAATCTGGCCTTGCAAAAAGCGCTTAAGCAGGCAGCTGAAGTACCAATTGAAACAGCTAGAGCCTGTCTTGAGGTCATGGAAATTGGCAAAGCTATTATTGGTATCGTGGATAAAATGGTAGTAAGCGATTTAATGGCTGGTGTGGTTGCCGCTCACGCTGGTATTACTGCCAGTTTGCTAAGTACAGCCATAAATTTGAGCGAAATTCAAGACGAAACGTTGGTGAGTGGACTTACTGGCCAGATTTATCTGCTAAGAACAACCGGTGATGAGCTTAAGGCAGCTATTGAAGAAAAGGTATATAGTAATCCGCCATTTACTGTGTTACGGGGGTAAGTACCTACCTAAGCAAGAAGCCCTGTATCTGTTAAAAAGATACAGGGCTTCTTGCTTAGGTTACCCGAATTCACAACAAAATTCTGTTGACATAATAATGTATAAGTTTTGGGAGTCGGGGAGGCCTTATAAAACAAGGGGTGTCAAATACAAAACTCGGCATAGGCGGCCGTCATACGGTGGTACCCCGGCACCCCTCGTAACTCTCGTAACTCTCGTAACCCCCCCGGCCTTTGCCGGAAAAAGCGTTCTGCAAGAGAAAAGCCGGGTGGTATTCCGTTAAAAAATCCGTACTGTTTGAGCGTAGCGAGTTTACGGATTTTAGGAATATCGCCCGGCTTTTCAGCTTTTGGAGTCCACACTAATAACCACTACGTCGATAATATCGCCAACGGCGACTACTTCGGTGGGATGGCGGAAAAACTTATGGCTTAGCTCTGAACGATGGATTAGACCATTGATTTTGATGCCGATATCAACAAATACGCCAAAATCGGTCACATTGTGGACAGTACCTTTGACCAGAGTACCAGGAGTAATATCAGAGAGTTTAACAATATTTTTACGGGTTTGGGGTGGTGGTACATCTTCACGCGGATCACGTCCTGGTTTTGCTAAGGCGGCTAGGATGTCCCGGACTGTCGGTTCACCAGCATTGAGTTCGGCTGCCAGACAGGCAGCATCAGCGGTCGGTGCTGCTTGCTGCAGGGCGGCCAATCTATTTTTGTCGGATAAATCTTTTAACGTGAAGCCTAATTTTTCTAAGATGGCTGCTGCCAGTTCATAGGATTCCGGGTGAACCGGAGTGTTATCCAAGGGGTTACCAGCCTGGGCAATACGTAAAAAACCAGCGCACTGGGTAAAAGCAGCTTTACCTAATCTGGCGACCTTTAGGAGTTCTTTACGGCTTTTGAATTGGCCGTTCTCGGTGCGGTAGGCTACAATGTTTTTAGCGACGCTGGCATTGATTCCAGCGACATAGGTAAGGAGTGCTGGGGAAGCAGTATTAAGTTCAACACCAACATGGTTGACGCAGGATTCGACGACATTTGTTAAAGTGCCGCCAAGTTCTTTCTGGTTTACATCATGTTGATATTGGCCAACTCCAATGGATTTTGGATCGATTTTTACCAGTTCGGCCAGTGGATCTTGGATTCGACGGGCGATGGAGACCGCCCCGCGGATAGTCACATCTAGGTCAGGCAGCTCTTCTTTGGCCAGTTTGGAGGCTGAGTATACTGACGCCCCGGCTTCATTAGCAATAATGTAGTGGACGTTCAGATTGTGGGTGCTAATCAAGTTGGCAGCAAATTCCTCAGTTTCATAGGAAGCTGTGCCATTGCCAATGGAAATCAGAGTAACGCTATGGGTGCGGATTAGCTCTAGTGCTTTGGCTTCCGCTTCCTGACGCTGGCGTTCGCTCATGGTAAGGTAGAGCGTGTTGGTTGCTAGCACAGCACCAGTCGGGCCGACTACTGCCAGTTTGCAGCCAGTACGGTAGCCAGGGTCAAGACCCATGACTGTATGTCCTGCTAGTGGCGCTTGTAGTAATAAGGGACGCAGATTGAGACCAAATACGCGGATGGCCTGTTTTTCAGCGTTTTCGGTTAAGAGGGCGCGGATCTCTCGCTCTAGTGCCGGAAATAATAGGCGTTTGTAGCCATCAGTAATGGCATCGGTAATAACCTGGCTAAAAATGGAGTTGCCGCTATGTATTTTGTTAGCAATCAGCCGGATGTTAGCTTCCTGATCAATGACGAGGGTCACCTTGAGTGTGCCTTTAGTTTCGCCGCGATTGACCGCCAAAATCCGGTGGGACGGCATGCGATTAACTGGTTCGCGGTAGTCTTTGTAGGTTAGAAATTCCTTGGCTTCTGTTTCAGCTACACCAAGCTGGGTAGCGATTTCCGCCTTTTGCCACAACTCTTTACGGAGTAGAGCGCGGACATCGGCCTGCTCACTGACTGTTTCGGCAATGATATCCTGGGCACCGCTTAATGCCAGTTCGGCAGTAGTAATTTCATGTTCTTCATTGATGTACTCAGCCGCTAAGTTTAGGACATTGCCGGTCGTTTGTTGTTGAGCCAGGATTATTGTTGCTAATGGTTCTAGGCCCTTTTCACGAGCGATTTGCGCCCGTGTCCGTTTTTTGGGTCGGTAGGGCAGATACAGGTCTTCCAGTTCTTGCAGTTTAGTGGCTGAATGAATGGCTTGGGTTAGTTCAGGAGTTAATTTGTCCTGAGATTCAATGCTGACGAGAATTTCCTCTTGGCGCTTGATAAGATTTCGTAGGTATTGGGTACGTTCCTCAATGGTACGGATATGTTCCTCGTTTAGCTCACCGGTAGCTTCTTTGCGGTAACGGGAAATAAAGGGGACGGTATTCCCATCATCTAATAGGTTCATGGTAGCTGTTACCTGATGAGGCTTAACAGTCAGCTCACGCGCAATAATCGCGGGGATATCGGTAATTAGCATATGTTCACCAGCTTTGTTTAGTGTATTCTCGCTTTATTATAATCAGTTTTACCTGTTAGTACAATATAGTGATGGTAGCTCTTGCTGAAAAAGGACTATTTTTTTACGATGCAGAAATTATAAATAAATAACTGGTCTAACATTCATCAAGGGAATTAAGGGGACGAGATATAGTGATTGTATCTATTGCAGACTATATGCGGCAACAAATTATAAAATTGGCCTGGCCCGTGATTTTAGAAGGTATTGGGATCATGGCTGTTGGTGTGTTGCTTACAGCCATGGTAGGCCAGCTTGGTGCGGTACCGCTGGCTGCGGTTGGTTTGGCAACAATGCTGCAATTTTCCACAGCAATGGTGTTTGCTGCCGCAGGCACTGGTGCTGCCGCGATTGTGGCCAGGGAAACCGGAGCAGGTAACTGGCTGGAAGTCAGGACTATTATTGGTCAGGCCATTATGTTGGGGGCGTTTTTGGGGACGGGATTAGCTGTTATCGGCTGGTTCACAGCCGAATTTGTACTAAGCTTGACGGCGGCTGAACCGGACGTGGCTGGGCTGGCTGCTGGACTGGTTAAAATTACGTTTATGTTTACGCCTTTGTTCTTAATTATGTCGATTGCGAATGCCGCCTTGCGGGGTATGGGGAAAACACAGACCGCTTTTTATATTACGCTGTTTAGCAATATCTCAGCAATTTTTATTGCATATGTACTTGTTTTTGGACACGGTTTACCGGCCCTGGGACCTTATGGTGCCGCCTGGGGAATGGGAGTATCGCAGCTAGTAGGTGCAGTAGCTGCCTTGATTGCTCTTAATCGCACACAAAAGGTTCAGCTATCCTGGCGGCATGTGTTAGTAATTCGCAGCAAGGCAATTGCCCGCATTGTGGACATTAGTGTACCAGCAGCCTTAGAGCAACTGGCAATGCAGAGTGGGCGTATAGTATTTACATTCATGCTGGCCGGCGTGGGTTCGCAGCAATTTGCCGCTCACCAAATCGCTCTTCAAGTTGAATCTATATCCTTTTTGCCAGGGTTCGGCTTCTCCGTGGCGTCTATGACTCTGGTCGGTCAGTATTTAGGTAAAGGCATGCCCCACCGTGCCATACAGTTTGCCTGGCTAACCAATAAAATCGCATGGTTAAGCATGACAGCTGCTGGGGTAGTTATTTTTATCTTTGCTAAGCAACTGACTATGCTGTTTATTGATGATCCACAGGTCATCCATTGGGGCACATTGTGTGTGATGATTGCTGTACTGGAGCAACCGACCCTTGCCATTTGTTTTGTATTAGGGGGAGCTCTCCGTGGGGCAGGGGATACACGGTGGCCCATGTATATTACGACAATGGGGGTATGGCTGATACGTCTGCCGTTAGTGTATTTGTTTATTAGCGTTTGGGGTTATGACATTACGGCTGCCTGGTATATTACTGCTGGTGATTTTGTGATTCGAAGTGCTATTTTGTGGTGGCGGTTTGAATCAAAAAAATGGGGATAAATAAAACGTCGCGCGGTTTTTGCGTGACGTTTTTATTTAGTCTGCAATTACATCAACAATAGCGAGTTGGGGCTTCATGGCTAAATCGATAATTTGACCATGACTATTTGCACGGGTATTTTGCTGGGCAAGCTGTACTGTGGGGGTAGGTGCAAAGCGTACTTTGTTTTTTATGACATAAGCTTTTTGATTGTTATTTAATCTAACCAGACAGCCGACTGAATAGAGGGGCGTGGTGTGGAAAAAAGCCCGTAATAGATACATGTCAAAAAAGGTATTGCCATTTGCCAGCATATTTTCCACAATAGTGCTACGTGATTCGCCGGTTTTCGCGGCAGCATCTATCATATTATCAAAGTAATTGGCAATGGCAACTAATCGTGACAATGGATGAATTTCTTTGCCTGCCAACCCGGAAGGATAACCTTGTCCATCATAGCGCTCATGATGTTCAGCCGCAATACGGGATATGATGGCTCCGGCCTTGTTTTTGAGGAGAAGTTGTTGACCATAAATAGGGTGCAAGCACCCAGGGTCGACTGTCAGACCGTCATTAACAGGCATAACCATCTTGCCCAGATCATGAAACAATGCTCCCAATGCTAAATCCATAAGGACTGGGCGTGGCAGTTTAATATATAGACCTGTGGCTACTACCAGAAGACAGACATTGATGGCATGGTCGATTTCATCTTCATTAGGCTGACGCACTTGCACATTAATAATCTGGCCCAGATTTTTTTCAGTTTCGTCAATAATCTGTCCAACAGTTTGCTGGATTTGTTTGAAGTAGATGGTTCGTAGGTCAGAATCAAGCATATATTGGCTTTTTTTATGAAAAAGCGAACGGAAGCACCGGATAAGCTCTGCTCGGATTTCAGGAGCAATTACTGTGTGCTTTTTTAGTTCAGCTGCAAAGGGATCATAAATAGAAATATTGGTTACGCCCCGCTGTTTAAGCCGGGAAATATAGTCTTCTGTAAGGGCAATGCCTTGTTCGAGAAGCAAAGTACCGTTATCATCATCAAACATATCGCGTGCCAGTACCATACCGGCTTTTATCTCACTGATAAGCATACGGCGATCCTCCTTAGTGTGCCTACCATTATTATACATAAATAAAACTAGAAAAGGAATATGTATTGGTCTTAGTTATTTAGGACTTTAGTCTGATATTGACATAAGTAACACTGTTCTTTGTTGTGGCATATTATGTTAGTAACACGATTAGTAATAGTTACCTGAGTGGGAGGGGCTGGATAAAGGTGTCATCGTTAATTAATACCATTAAAGCTAATGTGCAACTCGTAGCCCTTACGGCAGTATTGTTTGGTATCCTGGGAGTATTCTCCTGGTTGCCCAAGGTTTTTTATATTGTTTATACTAATCAACTCTATCTTATCATGCATTCAGTTAGTGAAATAATTTGTTTAGCAATCGGAATAAGTGTATTTGTCGTAGTGTGGTATGGCTGGCCACAAACAAAAGACAGCCGTGATCTGGTGATTGCCATGGTTTTCTTGGCTGTGGGCTTGCTGGATATTGCTCATCTGCTGTCCTATAAAGGAATGCCTGATTTTATCACCCTAAATAGTGAAAATAAAGCAGCGATATTTTGGATTATCAGTCGAGTGTTGGTTAGTGCTGGACTGCTGGCTGCCGTCTATATTCCGCGCCGCAGTAAAAATCCTGCCTTTCACCGCTTGTATCTTCTGACAGTGACAATTACCATGACTACGGCCTGTATAGCTTTGGTAGTACTCTTTGAGCATTCCCTGATTCCCATGTTTATACCAGAGCAGGGGCAAACCTGGGAGAAGGTTACTCTCGAATATACGACCATGTTGCTTACTGTATTGGCTATTTATATGTATGGTCACCGCAACCCGTCACAGCAAGCAGTGTTTTGGCTGCAGGTCAGTCTGGTATTTAGCCTGGCTGCTAGTCTGGCGTTTACCTTGTATGTTAATGTGTATGATAATTTCAACTTGCTTGGACATGGGTACAAAATCATATCCTACTATTATATACTACGATCTTTGCTACAAACCTCTGTTGTGCGCCCATATATGCATATTTCGCGTTTGAATCGTGCACTCCGGGCGATGGTCTCCAAGAATATGACCTTGTATAAAGATACTAAAGACAATGAACACATCCTGCAGCAAGCCTTCATTCAGCTAGGCGCTACACTGGCCAGCAAACATGACCTGGAGGCGATGCTGCAGCAGGTTGTATCTGCTACCGGAACGGTATTTCAGTGCGATCATGTTTATTTGGCGCTGGCCGAAAATAAAACACTAAAAATAGTAGCTTATATTAGCAGTTTTAAACCACCAGATAAAATCAATCCGGAAAAAAGCTTTATGGGCAAAGTATTTACCGAGAAAAAACCGCTTGTTGTTGATTATATCAGTCAATATCCGGAATGGATTATTGAGGCTGTCAGTCAGGCTGGGCTAAAGTCGATGGTTGGTGCACCAATTAGGCACAATGGCGATGTTATTGGTGTACTAGAGATTTTTTCCCGCAAAGAGAAAGATTTTACCCAGCATGATGCCCAATTTTTGAGCGTTTTTTCTCATCATGCCGGTGAAGCCATTAAGAATGCCAGGGCGTATGCAACCACGGTGGAGAGTTTTGCCGAACTCAGCCTGCTTTATGATATTGTTAAAGAGTTAGCGGTTCAGAAATCGCCTGCCGCGATACTGACCAGAGTAACCGACAAACTCTATAATTTGTTTGCCGCCAATGGGGCCGTGGCGTTCATCATGCACTATCGGGATGATGGTATTCATACTGAGCCGGTGTTTGCTACTGGTTTTGAACAACGAGAGATTGATCATTTACAGCATGTATTTTCTGACGGGAAAATGACCTGGCCTTGGAGTGGCCTTAGTAGTATGGATGATGGTACTGCCTATGAGGAGACTCAGCGGGGACTTATTACTATGTCAGTACTCTTGTCGCGGCGCCTTAACATCTTGCCGCTCCTAGCTAGTGGTAAGCTGCAGGGATTGATCGTGCTTGGGTGGAATGATCCTATGCAGGAAATTCCGCCAAGTAAAGAGCTTGTGCTCAGCACCATTGCTAGTCAGACGGCGATCGGGCTTGAACGGGCCTATCTATATGACCATTTCCAAGCGATGGCTCTGACAGACCCCTTGACTAGGCTGGCCAATCGCCGCCAGTTGGAAGTGGTGTTAGAACGTGAGATTAGCCGTACCCAAAATTATCATCGGCCGTTGAGTTTGATTATGCTGGATATCGACTTTTTCAAGAAAGTGAATGACACATGGGGACATTTGGCCGGCGATGTTATCTTGCAGAGAATGGGAACTGCAATTAAAGAAGGCTTTCGTCCAACTGATATGATTGCTCGGTATGGCGGCGAGGAATTTGCGGTGGTCTTGCCGGAAACCTGTCTGGAGGAAGCCATACAATTGGCTGAGAACTTCCGGAATTCTGTTGAAGACACTAGCTTTGAGGTTGATGCTGCAATCATTACGATTACCATTAGTTTGGGAGTAGCCACCTTTGAAAGCTCCAACAAGTGGGTTCAACCGAAAATGGAGCTTATTAATGCTGCCGATCAGGCGCTTTATTGTGCAAAACAGCAAGGTCGAAATTGCGTAAAGTGTCACAAGAAAATTTAGTAAAATATCCAGAACGGGAATAGCAGCTTTACTTTGTGCAAATGCTATGGGTGATCAATCGCAAAGGAGGGATATATGTGCTATCATCCAAAGAGCTAATGCACCTTGAGGACTTTCTGAGTATGGAACAAAATTGTACTAAGACAATGGGCTATTTTGCCAGCAGTGTACAAGATGCTCAGTCTAAGCAGCTTTTTCAACAACTTTCCCAAAAGAGCCAGCAGCATTTGCAAACTATGAGTAAACACTTAAACGCAGGCCAAAATTTACAATAATTGAGGTGATATTATGGCACAAATGGGTCAACAACAAACCACGCAAAGCGGTATGAGCGGTCAAGGGGTTAGTCTTTCTGAACGTGAGCTGTTGCAGATTGCTCTTAATGAAACCAAACTTACAGCAGCTTCGGTGAATACATTTGCTCTCGAGTCATCTAGCGATACTCTCCGCCGTGACTATTTGACCATTCTTGGGGATGTCCATAATGAGGAAAAGCAAATTTTTGACTTAATGCAGCAAAAAGGCTATTACAATGTTAAAAATGCCAATCCACAGGATATTGCCCAGGTTCAATCTAAGTTTAGTCAAGGGCAGTAGCTTTACAAAATCCAGAGTGAAAACCGGGAAAAGGGTAGATTTTTGTATTTTTATGCAGAAATCTACCCTTTCTATTGCATAAAAAATCTTTACAGAGAAATTCCTTGACAGCTATTCTTATTAAGAGGTAAAATAAAAAAAGAATTATGCAATAACTATTTTCCGGAGGCAATTTGTAGTAAGGGTAGGGGAATTTCGTGGATATTTGTGTTACATCATTGTTACGGGATAAGGGGTTCAAAGTTACGCCCCAGCGCTTGGCGATTTATAGTGCTTTAGTTGCGACCAAAGCTCATCCCAGTGCGGAAATGATCTATAACGAGCTTCAGCCAGTTTATCCGACAATGAGTTTGGCAACCGTGTATAAAACGATTGAGATTTTAAAAACCTTAGAACTGGTACAGGTACTTAATGTTGGTGAAGATAGTTTTCGCTATGATGCCAATACCACCAATCACCCACATATCCGTTGCATGAGCTGCGGGCGGGTGGATGACCTATTTGGAGTAGATTCTTCGGAATTTATTGACCAAGTTTCAGCTACGACTAATTATACCATTCAGGGCCAACAGTTTTATTTTTATGGTGTATGCCCCAAGTGTCAGGAGACAGCTTCGGCAGTAAGTTAGCCGTCTAACATGAACAGAGTTACGAAAAGATTGCCAGTTTTAGGCAGTCTTTTCGCTATTTCACTTTAAAGGTAGGTTGCGAATATGAATTTGGCAAGTTATATTGATCATACTTTGCTAAAACCGGAAGCTACGATTGAAGACATTATCAAATTATGTGAAGAAGCCGAGCAGTATAAGTTTGCGGCTGTGTGTGTAAACCCCATTTATGTTGATTTGGCGGCTCATCGTCTGGCTGGTACTGGTGTGAAAACAGCTACTGTTATTGGATTCCCGCTGGGAGCTACCTTTACTGCTAGTAAGGTAGCAGAAGCTAAAGAGGCAGTACTTCGTAAGGCCAATGAATTGGATATGGTCATAAATATAGGTGCAGCTAAAGCTGGGTTATGGGAAGCTGTAACTGATGACATTAGGCAGGTGGTCGAAGTTGCTGATGGTGCTGCAGTTAAGGTTATTATTGAGACCGGCTTGTTAACTGATGACGAGAAACGCCGCGCTTGTCAGGCAGTGATGGCAGCAGGTGCCCAGTTTGTTAAAACCTCAACAGGCTTTACGTCGGGCGGTGCCACAGTAGAAGATATTCGCCTGCTCAAACAGGTTGCTGGTGATAAGATTGGGATTAAGGCCTCAGGTGGTATTCGTACCCTAGAACAGGCCAAGGAACTTATCGCCGCCGGGGCCACGCGCCTCGGAACGAGTGCAGGCATAGTCATTGCGGGTAGCGTTCTACCTAGTAGTAAACAGGGAATTTAATTTACATAAAAAACCTATAGAAGTAAACTTGAACGCATGATATAATGTCCTTTACTTACTTGAAAGGAGGGCAGCAAATCATGCGTACTTTTATGCAAATGATTCCTGGCGGCGTACCAGCAGTAGTTGGCCTGGTTTTGGCCGGTTTGTTTGTCAGTTTGGTGCCAATTCGTCCGCAACTGTGGCTGTACCCTCTGGTACGGCAGACAGTTGCTCTAAAAATTGATTATCAGACCAAAGACATGCTGACCAAGGAAACGCCGCATTTTGTTATTCGATATAGGGAAAGTGATGTTGACATGGTAGACATGGTAGCAGCGGCGGCGGAAGCGGCTTATGAGCCGGTGACGGTAACGCTTACGTATGCTCCTAAAGGGAAAGCGCTTATTTTGATTTATCCTGACCGTAAGGCAATGAAAGCAGCTTATGGCTGGGCCGGAGATTCAAACGCCATGGGCTTTTATTGGGGCGGGGTTATCCAAATTTTGTCCCCGAAAGCGTGGATGAAGAATAGCCAGTCGGTCGAAGAGTTCATTACTACCGGGCCGCTGGCGCATGAATATACCCACCTGGTTCTAGACCATTTGGCTAGAGGCAACTATTCTCGCTGGTTTACTGAAGGGTTGGCCCAATATGTTGAATATAAGGCCAACGGCTATGAATGGGTAACTGCAGAGAATCGTTTAACAGGAAAACTATATTCGATGGATGAACTTGATGGTGATTTCGACGGGTTATCCAATCAGGCGCTTGCCTATCGCCAATCGCTGGCAGCAGTTCGTTATATTGCCGAGGTTCATGGTGAGGCTAAACTCAGTCAAGTGTTAGTCTATCTTAAAGCTGGTGAAAAGATCAATAAAGCCATTGAAAAATCACTTGGCATGGATTACGCCACCTATGAAATCATGCTCAATCTATGGGCCAGCGACAATATGAAACAATATAGCAAAATCGCTAATTAAGAGATATGCCTCATACGCATATCTCTTTTGACTGCGTGCCAGGTGTTGTGTTAGTGCGTTAGTTAGATATACAGCAAAGTACAGCCGTTTTTCTACATAGATAAACCAAAATTGGGAAAATTAACAGTACTATTTATTGCCTGCAAAGGGGGGGATTCAATGCTTACCAGGCGAGAATTTCTCAAACTATGTACTGCTACCGTGTTGA